>NZ_JBEXKG010000024.1:0-72326 GCF_040609555.1 Streptomyces sp. NPDC004658 | reverse complement strand
CCTACTGGTACTCGCCCCAGTGGCTGTTCGAGAAGGTGCCGATGACGGAGGTGAAGCTGCCGCCGTACAAGGAGGGCTGCGACGCGGACGCGGCCGCCGCCGGGGCGGCCCTGCTGGTCGGGCACGTCGACACCGCGACCCGGCCCGCCGTGTTCTACCGGCTCAGCACCGTGAAGCCCGGCGAGCGGATCCGGGTGTTCCGCGCGGACGGAAAGGTCGCCGAGTTCACCGTCGACGACATCCGCGTGCTGCCCCGGGACGGCTTCGACGCCCGGCAGGCCTACGGGCCCCGCCGACCGGGCCGTGCCGAGCTCCGGCTGATCACCTGCGGTGGTTCCTTCGACCGCGCCACTCGCAGTTACACGGCGAACGTCGTGGTCTCCGCGTATCTCACCGGGGCGGTCGGCTGAGCGTGCGGCGGCGGGGTCAGCGGCTGCGGATGGTGCCGAAGTGGTCCCGTATCCGCGTGCTGCCCCGGACGGCTTCCGGCAGGCCTATGGGCCCCGCCGACCGGGCCGCGCCGAGCTCCGGCTGATGTGGTCTCCGCGTATCTCACGGGGACGGCCGGCTGAGCGCGCGGCGGCGGTCACCGCCGGGGCGCGGCCAGCGGGGTCAGCCGGCTGCGGATGTTGCCGAAGTGGTCCCGTATGGCCCGCTCCGCGCGCAGGGAGTCGCCGGACCGCACCGCGTCCAGGATCTCCCGGTGCTGGCGGCAAGTGACCCGGGGATCCTGCGGCACGTCCACCAGGTCCCGCTGCACCCGGTGGAAGGCGTCCCAGAACGCCTCCAGCACCTCGCCGAGCAGCACGTTGTCGAGCCCCCGGTACAGGGTGGCGTGAAAGGCGCGGTCGGTCTCGCCGAGCCCGGTCCCCTCGGCGGCCTCCCGTTCCATGCGTTCCACGAGTGCGTCGAGCTCCACGAGGTCCGCCTCCGGCAGCCGCCCGGCCAGCCGGGACACCAGCCCGGTCTCGACGGCCTCGCGCAGCTCCAGCAGCTGGAGCAGGGAGTCCTCGCCGCGGTAGTGGCCGGCGACGGTCCGGAAGGCCAGCCCCTCGATCATCGGCGCGAACGACATGGAGCCGACGTAGGTGCCGAACCCGTGCCGGATCTCCACGATGCCCATCGCCTGGAGCGCCTTCAGGGCCTCCCGCACCGAGTTCCGGCTCGCCCCGAGGAGCCGCATCAGCTCGGGTTCGGTGGGCAGCGGGGCGCCCGAGGGCAGCCGCTGGTCCACGATCAGCTTCTTGATCCGCTCCTGAAGGTCCCGGGCTGCCATGGCCAGAGGGTATCCGGCCATTCGGGCGGAGGGGATACGGCGGGAGCACGCGATGCGGGGCATGCGAAAGGCCCCCCGCTTTCGCGAGGGGCCTTCCGGTCGGTGCGCCGCCAGGGACTCGAACCCCGGACCCGCTGATTAAGAGTCAGCTGCTCTAACCAACTGAGCTAGCGGCGCCTGCTGACGGAGAAAACTCTACCCGACCTCCGGGGGTGCTTCCGACCACCACGAAGGGGCGCGGCAGCCGCACGGAGGGCCGTGTACATCATTCGGACCGTCAAAATGCGCGCTCTGTGCCCAATTGGGAAACTGATCAACGTGCACACTCGCGGACAAACCACGCCCGATTGTGAGGCAGATCGCATGACCGCTCCGCTGTTCGAGGACATCGACCCCGCGAGCGACTGCGACTGTCCCGGCTGCGTCCACGGGCGCCGGCCGACCCACCGTCCCCCGCTCACCCGTGGCCGTCCGGCGGCCCGCGGAGTCGTCGTCGTGGCCGCGGCGTCCGCCGCGTTCGGCACGGTCGCGCCGGCCGCCGCCCTCGCCCCCGGCCACTCCCCGCACCGCCAGGCCCTGCCCGGCGACGGCGCGACCGACACCCCGCAGGGCGCCAGGGCGCCCCTGCACGGCCGAGCGGGCAAGCCCGCGGAGCCGGGCGCCGTCCCGACCCCCGCCACCACCCGGACCCAGATCATCAACCGGGCCAAGATCTGGGTGGCCGCCAAGGTGCCGTACAGCATGTACGACTTCTGGTCCGACGGCTACCGGCAGGACTGCTCGGGCTATGTCTCCATGGCCTGGGGGCTGCCGAACAACGAGTGGACGGGCAGCCTCGGCCAGTTCGGCGTCAAGATCAAGAAGGAGGAGCTGCAACCCGGCGACATCCTGCTCTACCACAATCCCGACAACCCCGAGAAGGGCTCCCACGTCGTGATCTTCGGCGGCTGGACGGACCACACGCACACCTCCTACACGGTCTACGAGCAGACGCCCCCGCGCACCCGCCGCCAGACCACCCCCTACCCGTACTGGAACAACACCGACAAGTACGTCCCCTACCGCTACAAGGGCGTGACCAAGGCCGGGGCGCCGGCCGAACCGGCGGCCGGCGGCAAGGCGGTGGTGGCCTACCCGGGCGCCGCCTATTTCGGCCCCGGCGCCGACAACACGTACGTCACCCTGCTCGGCCAGATGCTGATCGCGCGGGGCGGATCCACCTACTACACCGAGGGCCCGGGGCCGGTCTGGGGCGCGGCGGACCGGCGGGCCACCCAGGCGTTCCAGCGGGCCCAGGGCTGGACCGGCGCGGACGCCGACGGGATCCCCGGCCGGCGCACCTGGGAGCTGCTGAGCACGGGCCAGGGCAAGGACATCGCGTCTCCGGCGGCCGGACCCGCCTCGCACGGGGTCCCCGGCTACCCGGGCCGGAACTACTTCCGGCCGGGCCAGAGCAACGACTACATCACCCGGCTCGGCGCCCAGCTGGTGAAGAAAGGATTCGGCCGGTTCTACGCCCTCGGTCCGGGGCCGCACTGGGGCGAGGCGGACCGGCGCGCCGTCGAGGCGTTCCAGCGCGCCCAGGGCTGGCGGGGCGGCGCGGCGGACGGCTACCCGGGGCCGGAGACCTGGCGCCGCCTGTTCGCCTGACCGGCCCCGGCACCCGACCCCCACCCCCACCCCCTGTTCATGACGCGTCTGGCGCGGAGGCTGGAGCACGCATGAGTACGACCACATCCCACACGCCGCCCGAGTCCGAGGGGCAGTCGGAGTCCACGGCCACGGGTCCCGGCACCCGGCCGGGCCGCCTGATCCAGAACGAGGCCACCACCGAGATCCCCGTCCACCTGCTCTTCCGGGACGATCCCGACCCGGTGAAGGTGCCGCTCCGGCCGGCCGTGGTGGCCCGCCGGCAGGGCACCGGGGAGCAGCCCCGCCTCCGGCGCCCGGCACCGGTGCGCGGACGGCCGCTGCCCGAGGTCGACCCGGAGCTGGTGGAACGCCCGGCGCGGGTGCTGCCCGGGGCGGCCGGGGTGCTCGCCGGGGTCTGCGGGGTCACCGGCTGCCTGGCCACCACCTGGTGGGCGGGGCTGCTCCCGCCGCTCGCCGCGCAGGCGCTGGGCCTGCCGCCGGAGTCCGGCACCGGTCTGGGCCCCGCGCAGTGGGCCGCGTACGCCGGGGCCGGGCTGCTCGGGGCGTTCGGCTTCGGCGGGCTGGCCCGGGGGCGGACCGGGCGGGCCTGGGTGCTGGGACTGTTCGGGCGGTACCGGGGGACGGTCCGGCGCACCGGGCTGCTGTGGGTGAACCCGCTGGTGCCGCGCCGCCGGGTGGATGTGCGGCTGCGGCACTGGCGCAGCGAGGCGATGCCGGCGGCGGACCCCGACGGGCTGGCACTACGGGTGGTGGTGCTGGTGGTGTGGCGGGTGCGGGACACCGCGCGGGCGCTGCTGGCCATCGACGACCACGAGACGTATCTGCGGGAGTGCGTCGAGGCCGCGCTGGCCCGGGTGCCGGTGGAGCCGGCGGGCGGAACGCGGGGCGGGGCGACGGCGGCCGGGGCCGCGCTGACCCGGCTGGTGGCGGCGGAGGCCGCGCCGGTCGGCGTGGAGGTGTTCTCGGTGCGGCCGGTCCGGGTGGAGTACGCCCCCGAGGTGGCCGGGGCGATGCACCGGCGCCGCATCGCCGCGCTGGACGCCCGGCAGCGGGCCAGCATGCTCAGCTCGGTGGTGGACTCGGTGGAGGACACGGTGACCCGGCTGACCATGCGGGGTCTGGTCGAACTGGACGACTACGAGCGCAAGGTGCTGGTCCGCGATCTGACGGTGGCGTTCTGCTCGGGGCGCGGGGAGCCGGTGTAGAGCGGGCGCGGCGAGCCGGTGCCGAGCGGGCGCGCGCCCGGTCTGCGATTGGTATGGACATGTTCAACTCGCGGCAATAATCTGAGGCTTGGTCTAGACCTACTCTGCACGGCTCACCGAACTCCCCACGTTCTCCAGGAGCGGCAGCATGCGTACCAAGACCAAGTTGTCCGCGGTCGTGCTGGGCGCGGTGACCGCCGGAGCGTTCGCGCTCTCCACCGGCGGCGCCAGCGGGCACGGCTACACCGACCTCCCCATCAGCAGGCAGAAGCTCTGCCAGAACGGCACCGTGGCGAACTGCGGCCAGATCCAGTGGGAACCGCAGAGCGTCGAGGGACCCAAGGGCTTCCCGGCCGGCGGCCCCGCCGACGGTCAGCTCTGCAACGCGGGCCTGAGCCAGTTCGCCCCGCTCAGCGCGCCGAAGACGCCGTCCGGCGCGGCCTGGCCCACCACCAAGGTGACGGGCGGTCAGTCGTACACGTTCCGCTGGCAGTTCACCGCCATGCACGCCACGACGGACTTCAAGTACTACGTCACCAAGCAGGGCTGGAACCAGAACCACAACCTGTCCCGCTCGGACCTCAACCTCACCCCGTTCCTGACGGTGCCCTACAACGGCCAGCGCCCGCCGGCCACCCTCAGCCACAGCGGCACCCTGCCGACCGGCCTGAGCGGACACCACGTCATCCTCGCGGTGTGGACGATCGCCGACACGGGCAACGCGTTCTACGCCTGCTCCGACGTCACCTTCTGATCCCCCTCGGGCACGGTCCGCGTGCGCCGGTGCTCCGGCGCCGGCGCACGCGAGTCCGGGAACCGCGGCCACGCCGCCCGGCGGGTGCGGCACATTGTCCCGGTTCTGATACTGAGCTTCCCTTGAGGCGGCCCGCCCCGCGCACCGGGTACGTTCCTCGCACGCCGGCCGAGCGGGGACGGCGTACCTGACCTCGGGGGATCTCATGGAGCTCTTCTTCTACGCCGTGCCCAGCCTCATGATCGCGGGGTTCGCCTGCGCCGCGTACCTGCTCGTCCGCCGTGCCCGGCGGCTGCGCAGGACGTGGACGCACGGGCTGACCGCCGAGGCGCGCTGCCTGCGGATGTTCACGACGACCAGCGGGGGCGGCGGGGACACGTCCGTGCGCACGACCGTGCACCACGTCCACGAGTTCACCACCCGCGAGGGCCGCACGGTCCGCTTCGAGGAGGAGGGCGGCCCCGCGACCGTCCTGGAGGGCGACTTCGTGACCGTGCGCTATCTCCCGGAGCTTCCCCAGCGGGCCACCGCCCTGCCGCCCACCCCCGGCAGGCTCGCCGTCGGCACCGGCTTCGGACTGGTCCTCCTCGGTGTCGCCGGCTCCTTCTGCGTCGGCTTCATGGTCCTCGCCCACGTGATCTTCGCCGAGTCGGGCGGCCTGCTGCCGTAGACCTCCACATCGCGGCGCGCTCGGGCGATCACCGGCGGATCGAGCGGGCGCGGCTGCGCCGGGAGGGCTGCATGTGTGCCGGCCCGGTGTGGTGGCGCCCGCCGGGCGAGGAGACGTACCGCCGGCTGACCAGGGAAGACGTCGAAGGGCCCCTCGCTCCTGCGAGGGGCCCTTCATCTGTGCGCCGCCAGGGACTCGAACCCCGGACCCGCTGATTAAGAGTCAGCTGCTCTAACCAACTGAGCTAGCGGCGCATGACTCCCGCCTGCCTCGGGTCTGTGTTCCCCGCGGCCGGCGACAAAGAAAATACTACCTGGTCCCGAGGGGTGCTCGTGACCACCCATGTGCCCCTCAGAGGGTCAGCGACAGGACCACCGGAGCCGCGCTCCGGTTCAGCGTCTCCGCCGCCCGCTTCAGCCGGTGCGCGTGCTCCACCGGGAGCGAGACGGCCAGGCAGCCGACCGAGGAGCCCGCGGTGAGCGGGACGGCCGCGCAGACCGTGCCGACCGCGTACTCCTGGAGATCGAGCACCGGTACGGTCGGCGGCTGCGACTCCAGCCGGGACAGCAGCAGCTTGTCGCTCGTGATGGTGCGCGAGGTGAGGCGGGCCATCTTGTGCCGGGAGAGGTGGTCGCGGCGGGCGTTGTGGTCCAGCTGGGTCAGCAGGCTCTTGCCGACGGCCGTGGCGTGGGCGGAGTAGCGGAAGTCCACCCACTCGTTGACCGCCGGGGTGGCCGGCCCGGCGGCGTACTGGGTGACCCGGACCTCTCCGTCCACGTACCGGCTGAGGTAGACGGCCGCGCCGACCGAGTCGCGCAGCCGGTCCAGGGTGAGCTGGAGCTTCTCGCGCAGCGCCCGCTCCCGGTCGTGCGCCGAGGTGATCCGGCGCAGGGTGTCGCCGGTGACGTACGCCCCGTCGGCGATCTGCTCGACGTAGCCCTCGCGGCGCAGCATGCGCAGCAGGGCGGTGAGCCGTTCGACGCCGAGGCCGGTGCGGCGGGCCAGCTCGGTGTCGGTGGCACCGGCGGGGTGCCGGGCCACGGTCTCCAGCACGCGCAGCGCGTCCTGGGCGGAGTGGTATGGGGCGGTCGGCTCGATCCTCATGTCGGTCCCCCTCGGCCACGACCCGGGTCGGCGGATCGTCTCCACGATAGCCGCCAAAGAGGCGCAGCGGAGAGGGGGTTGCGAGATTGCGCCCGGCGCGTCCGTGCTGCCGACCGGGGCGAAAATCCGCTGGCATATGCCACGGTCATTCCCCAGCGGGCGGACCTCGGCTCTTCCGCCCCCGGCCCCCGCGTCCGCGGGGCCCGCGCCTCACAGCACCGCGCTGATGAATTCCCGGGTGCGCTCCCGCTCCGGGTCGCCGAAGATCTTCTCCGGCGGGCCCGCCTCGATGACCCGGCCCGCGTCGAACATCAGGACCTGGTCGGAGATGTCCCGGGCGAAACCCATCTCGTGGGTCACGCACAGCATCGTGATGTCCGTGCTGCGCGCGATGTCCCGGAGCAGGTCGAGCACGCCCGCGACCAGCTCCGGGTCCAGGGCGGAGGTCACCTCGTCCAGCAGCAGCACCTGGGGCCGCATCGCCAGCGCCCGGGCGATCGCCACCCGCTGCTGCTGCCCGCCGGAGAGCCGGGTCGGCTTCGCGTCGCACTTGTCGGCCAGGCCCACCAGGTCCAGCAGCTCCCGGGCCCGCGCCTCGGCCTCGTCCTTGGACAGGCCGAGCACCCGGACCGGCGCCTCGGTGAGATTCCGCAGCACCGACATGTTCGGGAACAGGTTGAACTGCTGGAACACCATCCCGATCTTCTTGCGGACCTCCCGGACCTGCCGCTCCGGCGCCGGGAACAGCCGCTGCCCGTCCACGGTGATCGTGCCCTCGTCCGGCTTCGCGAGGGTCATCAGCAGTCTGAGGATCGTGGTCTTGCCGGAGCCGGACGGGCCGATCAGGGTGACGTGCCGGCCCGCGTCCACGGACAGGTCGAGGCCGTCGAGGACGGTGTTGTTGCCGAACCGCTTGGTCACGCCCTCCAGGCGGATCAGCTCGGTCGGCAGGGTGCCGGTCACGGCCGGCTGCTTGCGGGTCTCAACGGACAAGGCGTCGCTCCAGGGTGCGCAGACAAAGGGAGGCCAGGTAGGAGACGACGATGAAGGCGACCCCGATCACCGTCAGGGGCTCGGTGAACTGGAAGTGCTGCTGGGAGACGAGCCGCGCCCGGCCCAGCATCTCCAGCACGCCGATGGTCATCAGCATCGGCGTGTCCTTCAGCATCGCGATGACGTAGTTGCCGAGCGGAGGCACCACCCGGCGCACGGCCTGCGGCAGGATCACCGCCGCCCAGGTGCGCCGCACCGGCAGGCTGAGCGCCGTCGCGGCCTCCCACTGGCCCGCCGGCACCGCCTCGATGCCGGCCCGGTAGACCTGCATCGTGTACGTCGAGTAGTGCAGCCCGAGCCCGAGGACCCCGGTCGTCAGCGGGGACAGGGTCACACCCGCCTCGGGCAGCACGTAGAACAGGAAGAACAGCTGCACCAGCAGCGGGGTGTCCCGCACGAACTCCGTGAACACCCCCACCGGCCAGCGCACCCACCGGGTCGGCGTGCGCAGCAGCAGCGTCCACACCAGGCCGAGCGCGAACGAGATCAGCGACCCCAGCGCCAGTGCCTCCAGGGTGACGACCAGACCCTTCCAGAAGTACGGCAGGAAGTCGGCGACCGCTCCCCAGTCCCAGGTCATCGGGCCACCTCCGCCTTCAGCCGGCGCTCCAGACCGCGCATACCGCGGGTGAGCAGGAACGCGATCACGAAATAGATCAGCAGCAGGTACGCGTAGATCTGGCCGCTCTGCTGGAGGGCGAGGCGGACCAGGTTGCCGCTGAACGCCAGGTCGCCCATGCCCGTGATGGACACCAGCGCCGTGCCCTTGAGCAGCTCGACCAGCAGGTTCGAGAAGGAGGGGATCATCTCCGGCACCGCCTGCGGCAGCAGGATCAGCCGCAGCCGCTGCCAGGGCGAGAAGCCGAGCGCGATGCCGCCCTCCCGCTGGGCCGGGTCCACCGCCGCGAGGGCGCCGCGCACGATCTCCGAGCCGTACGCGCCGTAGGTCAGGCCCAGCGCGAGCGTGCCGGCCCACATCGGCACCAGCTGCCAGCCGAACGCGACCGGCAGCACGAAGAACACCCAGAAGATCATCACCAGCGCCGAGATACCGCGGAACACCTCGGTGTAGAACGCCGCGACGAAGCGGACGAGCCGCGAGCGGTGGGTGCGCGCGGCACCGGCGACGAACGACACCGCGGTGGCGAGCAGCGCGCTGTACAGCAGCAGCTGGAGCGTGGTGCCTATGCCGCGCAGGACGAGTTCCCAGAGTCCCTCGGTCATCAGCCGCACAGCTCCTTCGCGGTCAGGGTCGTCATCTCGGCCTTGGTGAAGCCGAAGGGCCGCACGATCCGGTACAGCTCACCGCTGCGGCGCAGCTTGTGCAGCTCGGCGTTGAACGCGTCGCGCAGCCGGGTCTCCGCCGGCCGGAACGCGAACGCCCCGCCGTCCACCTTCGGTCTGCCGTCGACGAGCGCGACGAACGGCTTGGTCGACTCGGCCTTGGCGGAGCCCCGGGCGACGAGCCGGGCGGTGACGGCGGTCGCCGCGAAGAGGTCGACCCGCCCCGACTCCACCGCGTTCAGCCCGGCGACCTGGTCCGGGACGATGACGAGGTCGTTCTCCCGGTAACCCGCCTCCACGGCGTGCTGGATCTGCGCGTACCCGGTGCCGGTGGCCACCTTGGCGTGCGCCCGCAGCGCGTCCGCGTAGGTGCGCAGGCCCAGCGGGTTGCCCTTGCGGACGACGAAGGCGTCCGGCATCTGGTAGTCGGGGTCCGCGAAGATCACCTGCTCGCAGCGGTCCGGGGTGACGTACATGCCCGCGGCCACCACGTCGAACTGCTGCGACTTCAGTCCGGGGATCAGCGAGCCGAACTCGGTCGGCACCGGCTGCACCCGGTCCACGCCGAGCCGCTTGAAGACGGCCTTCGCCAGCTCCGGAGCCTCTCCGGTGAGCTCGCCGTTCTTGTCGATGTACCCGAAGGGGATCTCCCCGGCGATCCCGAGCCGTACGACACCCTGCGCGCGCAGCCGTTCCAGCAGATCGCCGCCGTGCTTCCCGGACGCCGACGCCACCCGCGTGCAGCCCGCCGCGCCCAGCGCGCCGAACGCGGCGAGACCGGCGAGCACCGAGCGCCGGGTGTGTCCGTGTGCGGGCCTGATGGTGTGTACGTCGTTGCCAAGTGGTGGAGCCATGGCGGCGCGGCTACCCCACCGCAATCGGGCTATGCACCCCGGTTTTCCTGGCCGAGAGCACGCTGTTCGACCGGCCGCGCGCCCCTGACCTGCGGGATCTCCACCCCGAGGAACGCGCGCGACCAGGCCCGCGCCCTCTGTCCGCCGCCCGCTTCCACGGAACCCACACCGGAGAACCCCACGGTCACCCGATCCCCGGCGACCCCGGTCACCTCTCCTTCACCGGCGCGGACCCCGTCGGCCGGTTCCCGCCGGGCGCGGCCTTCCCGGAGAGAGGCAGACCGGCCTCGTACAACGCGTGCGCGGCCCGCAGCACCAGATCGTCCCGGTGCCGGGCGGCGACGAGCTGCATGCCCACCGGCAGCCCGTCCCCGTCCACCCCCACCGGCACACTCGCCGCCGGCTGCTGGGTCAGGTTGAACGGGTACGTGAACGGGGTCCACCCCGTCCAGCGCCGGAACACGGAACCCCGCGGCACTTCCCGCCCCGCCTCGAACGCCGTCAGCGGCAGCGTCGGCGTCACCAGCAGGTCGTACCGCTCGTGGAAGCGGCCCATCCGCCGGCCGAGGGCCATCCGGACGTCCACCGCGGCCAGATACTCCAGCGCGCTCGTCCGGGCGCCCCGCGCGCAGATCTCCCGCAGCCCCGGGTCCAGCAGCTGCCGGCGGCGCGGCGAGAAGTCCTGGGTCAGCCGGGCCGCGCCGCTGAACCACAGGGTGTGGAAGGCGTCCACCGGGTCGCTGAAGTCCGGGTCGGCCTCCTCCACGTACGCCCCCAGGTCCGCGAGCGCGGCCACCGCCCGGCGGACCGCCGCCGCCACCGCCGGGCGGACCGCCACCTGCCCGCCCAGCGTCGGCGAGTACGCCACCCGCAGCCCCCGCACCCCGCCCCGCAGCGCCTCGGTGAACGAGCCCGGCGCGGGCGGCAGCGCCGACCAGTCGCGCGGGTCGGGCGTGCCGATCACATCGAGCAGCAGGGCCGCGTCGGCCGCGTCCCGGGTCATCGGCCCGGTGTGCGACAGCGTGCCGAACGCGCTCGCCGGATACAGCGGCACCCTGCCGTACGTCGGCTTCAGCCCGAAGATCCCGCAGAAGGCGGCCGGGATGCGGATGCTGCCGCCGCCGTCCGTGCCCAGCGACAGCGGGCCCGCGCCGAGCGCCACGGCCGCCGCGCTGCCGCCGCTGGAGCCGCCCGCGGTGCGCGCGGGGTCGTGCGGATTGCGGGTGATCCCGGTCAGCGGGGAGTCGGTGACGCCCTTCCAGCCGTACTCGGGCGTGGTCGTCTTGCCGAGGAACACCGCGCCGTGCTCCCGCAACCGGGCCACCGGGGGCGCGTCCTCCTCCCAGCTCCCCTGCTCGGAGACGGTCCTGGAGCCGCGCAGCGTGGGGTGGCCGCGCAGCAGCAGGAGGTCCTTGACCGTCACCGGTACCCCGTCGACCAGCCCGGCCGGCTCACCGCGCCGCCAGCGCGCCTCCGACTCCCGGGCCCGGGCGAGCGCGTCCTCCTCGGTGAGCCGGACGAACGCGTTCACCTCCGGCCCGCTCCGCCGCGCCCGCTCCAGCGCCTGTCCGGTCACCTCCACCGGGCTGAACTCGCCCTTGCGGTACCCGTCGAGGAGCCGGACGGCGGTCAGGTCGGTGAGCTGCATGCACCCTCCAGGGGTCGGTGACGGGCCGTCAGTGGCCGGGCACGTAACCACGCGTCTTGTCGACCACGTTCGGCAGAGGTCTGCCCACCGCCCACCGCTCGTACAACTCCACGAACTGGGCGCCCAGTTCGTCCCGCCAGCCGACCGTGTCGCCGCTCATGTGCGGGGAGACGATCAGCCCCGGCAGCTTCCACAGCGGACTGTCCCCGGGCAGCGGCTCGGCGGCGAACACGTCCAGGGCCGCACCCGCGATCCAGCGCCGGTCCAGCGCCCGGGCGAGGGCCTCCTCGTCGACCAGGTCACCCCGGCCGACGTTCACGAAGAACGCCGAGGGCTGCATCACGCCGAACCGGTGCGCGTCGAACATGCGGTACGTCTGCTCGGTCAGCGGAGCCGCCGCGATCACCCAGTCCGCGCGCGACATCAGCCGGTCCAGGTCGTCCGGGCCGTGCACGCCGGTCCGCGGCACCCGCCCGACCAGGGCCGTCGTCACCCCCAGGGCCTTCAGCGTCCGGACGATCGCCCGGCCGATCGGGCCCGAGCCGACCACGCACGCGCGCGTGCCCGCCACCCGCCGGGTCTCCCGGTGCCGCCAGACCCGCTCCCGCTGGTGGTCCAGGGTGCGCGGCAGGTCCTTGGCGGCGGCCAGCACCAGGGCCGCCACGTACTCGGCGACCGGCTGGTCGAAGATCCCGCGCGCGTTCGTCACCACCGTGTCCGACGCGGCCAGCTCCGGGCACATCAGATGGTCCACGCCCGCGCTCGCGGTGTGCACCCAGCGCGGCCGGGGCCCCTCGCCGGGCCACGCCTGCCGCACCGCGTGCGAGGTGAAGTCCCACACCAGCAGCACGTCCGCGCCGGGCAGCCGTTCGGCCAGGTGCGCCGCGTCCGTGCGCACGATCCGGGCACGGCCGGTGAGGCGGCCGAGCCGGGGCGGCGGATCGGCGTCGAGGACCACAACGGTGGGGACGGTCGGTGTCATGCGGGGCGGCTCCCGGCGTCTGACATGCGCGGAATGCGCGTCGATCGTGCGCGGTTCGACCACGCTCGCACCCGGACCCACCCCCGTCAACACGGGCGCACCCACGATCCGTTGCCCCCTCGTCTCCCAGCGTGAGGCCGGTGCCCGCCTCGGACGTCGCCCCGTGATCCCGGCCGGCCGGGTCCCGATGTGGGGGGCGCCGCGCCGATTGGGTACCCGGATCCCGGGGCCTCGCCGGGCGCTGCCGCCCGCGCACGGCCCGTACCGCCCGAACCGACGCAGGAAGGCTGGACATGACCGCACTCGGATTCCTCTACCCGGGCCACTCCGCCGAGGACGACTATCCACGCATCGAGCAGCTCCTGGGCAGCGACATCCGGGTGGACCTGGCCCACACCGACATCGGCGAGGACGCGCACCGGGTGGACGCGCTGCGCGAGATGGGCTCCGCCGACCGGCTCGCCCAGGGCATGGAGGGGCTGCGGCTGGCCGGCGCCGAGACGGTGGTGTGGGCGTGCACCAGCGGCAGCTTCGTGCACGGCTGGGAGGGCGCCCAGGAGCAGGTGCGCAACCTGGCCCGGCTGGCCGGGATGCCGGCCTCCTCGACGTCCTTCGCCTTCGTGCACGCGGCCCGCGAGATCGGCGTGCGACGGGTCGCCGTCGGCGCGACCTACCCCGAGGACGTCACCGCGCTGTTCGCGGAGTTCCTGCGGGCCGGCGGCCTGGAGGTGGCCGGGACGCGGTCCTCGGGGATCGTCACGGCGGCGGAGGTCGCCGCCTGGGGGGAGGAGGACGTGCTGACGCTGGCGCGCGCGGCGGACGCCGCCGACGCCGAGGCCGTCCTGCTGCCGGACACGGCCCTGCACACGGCCGCGCACCTCTCCCTCCTGGAGAAGGCCCTGTCCAAGCCGGTGCTCACCGCCAACCAGGTCACGGTCTGGGAGGGCCTCAGGCTCGCGGACCGCCGGGTGAACGCACCGACCCTGGGGACCTTGTTCACCCGGCAGCCGCTGGTGCAGGTGTAGCCCCGGTTCCTCCTCCGGACGCGGCCCGCCCCGGCGGCCGTGGGGGCCTCTTGCGCCGGCGCGGGACAATGGACGGTGGCCCACCTGAAGGCGGCGCCCACCGAACCGTACGAGGAGGAGACAAGACATGGCGGAGCCCACGCCGCGTCGCAACGAACCGCGGCTACGCCCCGCGCCCCTGCTCTTCGAGCCCGCGGAGGCGGCCGCCGATCCCGAGCACTTCTTCGACCTGGAGTCGATCGAGGATCCGCGGGCGCTGCTGGCCCGGGCGACGGAGCTGACCCAGGCGTTCCGCGCGGCCGCCGACCGGGCCGTGGAGTTCCAGGCCATCGCGGCCGCCCAGCTCGCCGACCCGCGCCGGTTCGACCGGCTGACCGCGGCGGACATCGCCGAGCGGGCGGAGTGGACGGAGGACTACGCGAAGAAGATGGTCGAGTACGGGCGGGACCTGATGCGGGGAGAGGGCGAGGGGCGGACGACCGCCGACCCGCTGTAGCACCCGCACGGCATATGCCAGGCGGGCAAGATACTCCTCCCCGGCCGCCGCTGTCCCGGTTTTCGGCAACACAGGAGAACGGCCCGCTCACGCGCTGTACATATGGGTGTCATGACCAGCGCCCCGAACGTCACCCGAGTCAGCTCCGACGGCGTCGCCTGGCTCGCCTCGGCAGGAACGCACCCGCGCAGCACCCTCGCCCTGTGGAAGGAGCGCCCGGACGCGCCGGTCGTCCTGCCCTGCGGCACCGTCTTCGATGTGGTGAGCGCTCCCGCCGTCTTCGGCCGCCGCATGCTGGACCGGCTCTGGGACGAGGGCGCGGGCTCGGGGCCGGTCGCGGTGTTCCGGGGCCGGACGCTGCTCTTCGCCGCCCCCGGGACGGCCCAGCGGCTGCCCTCGCTGCTGGAGTGGGAGGAGTGGGGGTCCCGGCGGGCCCGGGCGGTCCCCCCGCTGCTGTGCCACGGCACCGGCGACGCGGTCACCGTACCGCCCCTGACCTGCGACGACACCAACGGCGCCGCCCGCTGGCTGGTCGCCCCGGACACCCGGCACCCCTGGCTGCCCGGGCCCGAGGTGCTGCTCTGGGCGGCCGTGCGGGCGGCCCGGCCGGCCGTGCGGATATCGATTTTTCCTCCCGCCGACCAGGGTGCTAAGGTCTACGACGTCAGCAGGCGCCGCTAGCTCAGTTGGTTAGAGCAGCTGACTCTTAATCAGCGGGTCCGGGGTTCGAGTCCCTGGCGGCGCACGCGAAGGAAACGGCGGGTCCGGTTCGAAAGAATCCGGCCCGTCGTTTTCGTGTACGAAGCGGCCGGCAGCGGCCCCCCGCCTTCAGCCGCCCGTTCAGCCGCCGACCCCCGGGGTGATCGTCACCGTCCACGCCCCCGACGCCGTCCGCCCCTCCGCCTCCACCTTCACGCCCTCCCCGGGGACCGTGAAGCTCTCCCCGAGGGAGACCGGCGCGTCGGCGAGCGGGGCGTAGACCGAGTTCTCCCAGCAGGCCTCGGTGCGCGGGTGGGCGTCCACGACCTGGATCGGGCCGTCGCCGGACTCGGCGCCGCCGTGCACCCGGTAGACGAGGATCCCCTGCCGGCAGGACATCCGGTCGTTGCCGGCCGAGTCGCGCGCCTCGAAGGCGAGGGCGCTGTCCGGGCCGGTGCGCACCACGGCCAGTTTGACGCCGTGGCCGAGGCCGAAGGCGGGGGTGCTGCTCGCCCCCGGCACCGGCGCGCCGGGCCCGGCCTCGAGGGGCTCCAGGGTGAGGCGGGTCGGCGCGGCGCCGCGCACGCACACCACCTGGCGCGGATCCAGCCAGCCGAGCCGCCACTTGTGCCACGCGAACAGGTCGGGGGCGAGCCCGAACTGGCTGCCCATCAGGTCCCAGTCGCCCACGTAGGTGTCCCAGTCGCCCTTGCCGTCGACCGGGCGGTGGTAGAGGTCGGGCAGGTCGAAGAGATGGCCGGTCTCGTGGGCGAGGACCAGCCGGTCCGGCGGATGGTGCTCGAACACGGTGACGACCCGTCGGACGTCGGTGCCGTCCACGCGCAGGGGAGTCTCCAGGTTGACGACCTTCGTGGCGTCCGAGTCGACGCCGGGCGCGTCCGGGTCGGCGACGAAGTACACGATCGGGAAGCGCGAGAAGTCGACCTCCTTGTCGGCCACGGCGAACGCGTCACGCAGATAGGCGGCCCGGTCCTCCGGGTCCCAGTCCCGCCGCATGGCGTACGAGGTCGACGGGCGCGGCATGCGCAGCCAGCGGTTCAGCGGGTGCGGGCGCAGGGCGAACCGGCCGTAGGACGCCTGTTCGTAGAAGCGGCTGGTGGCCGGGAAGTGGTCGGCGGTCAGTTCGGCGGGGGTGGTCCGCGGGGCGGAGTCCGGGAAGGAGAGGAAGACCAGCACGGCGTCCAGGGCGCCGGCCGGGCGGGTGTAGCCGGGGTTCCAGGAGTCGACGCCCTCCGAATGGTGGGCGTCGGTGCGGTGCAGGGCGCAGGGCGCCGGTGAGAAGGGCTCGGCCGCTGACGGGCCGCTCAGGATCGAGGTCGCGGCGAGCGCCGACATCGTGGTGACCACGGCGGCGGTGCTGCGCAGCTTGGGCACGGACATGACCTCCGGATGCGGTTCGGGACCCGCACCCAGATTGCTGGCAATCGATGGGTTTTGCCCTGTTTACCTGCACCAGAAGGGTGAGCGCGCCCCCATTGCGCCCCGGCGCGCCCCGGCGCTCGACACCCCCGAAACACTCACGGAACGTCACAACTGGTCGGGGGCCTGAAGAACCCGTCCAGGTGCGGGCAGAAACGATCTGTCAGAACCTGTGGTCGGTCCGGGACACTGGACAGTGGCTGGAAGGGCCCGGAGCCAGCCTCTATGATCGGCACACTTTCCGGCACGGACAGGCACGGACACAGATCGAGTGCACTGCGGGAGCGAGCGGTGAGCGGAACGTCCGAAGGGCCGACGCCCGCGGCAGACCTCGACCGGTCAGCCGTCACAGACAGTCACTACACCACCTACCACCGTGTCTTCGCGACCGCCCCGCTCGCCATGGCGGTCGTGGCCCCCGAGGGACTCGTCATCAGCGCCAACAGCGCCCTCGGTGAACTGCTCGGCACCGACCCGGACACCCTCGTCGGACGCGTCGCCGCCGACCTGGTGGACCTGGCCGCGGACGCCCGCAGCTGGCACGCCTACCGCGAGGTGCTGCGCGGCCGGCAGGCCCGCCTGCGCTGCACCCGCAGGCTGAAGCACCCCGAGGGGCACTCGCTGTGGGTGCAGGTCACCGTCGCCCCGCTGACCGGCGAACCCGGCGTCCTGCTGTCGGTCGCCGACATCAGCTCCCGGCGCGAACTCCAGGCCAGGCTGCGGCACTTGCAGATGCACGACCCGGTGACCCGGCTGCCCAACCGCACGCTGTTCTTCGAGCGCCTGACGGCCGCGCTGGAGGCGGAGTCGTACGAGGAGAGCGGCACCGGCCGGATCGGCCTGTGCTACCTGGACCTCGACGGCTTCAAGGCGGTCAACGACACCCTCGGCCACCGCGTCGGCGACCGGCTCCTCGCCGCCGTCGCCGAACGCCTGACCCGGGTCGCCGACGAGACCGGCTACGCCCGCGCCGCCACCCCCCTCGTGGCCCGGCTCGGCGGTGACGAGTTCGCGCTGCTGGTGGAGGACTCGACCGGCACCGAACAGCTCGCCGACCTCGCCGAGTCCGCGCTGAAGGCGCTGGAGGAACCCTTCGACCTGGCAGGTCAGCGGCTGTCGTTGACCGCGTCCATCGGCGTGGTCGAACGGCACGCGGCCGGTACGACGGCCACCGGGCTGATGCAGGCGGCCGATACGACCCTGTACTGGGCGAAGGCCGACGGCAAGGCCCGCTGGACCCTGTTCGACCCCGAGCGCAACGCCCACCGCATGACCCGCCAGGCGCTGTCCTCCACCCTGCGGCCCGCCATCGAACGCGAGGAATTCGCCCTGGAGTACCAGCCGTTGGTGGCCATGGAGGACGGCCGGCTCAACGGCGTCGAGGCCCTGATCCGCTGGCACCACCCGCAGTTCGGCACCTTGACGCCGAATCGGTTCATCGGACTGGCCGAGGAGGACGGCTCGATCGTGCAGCTCGGGCGCTGGGCCCTGCGGACCGCCTGCCGGCAGGCCCGCCGCTGGCAGCTGGACCACCCCGGCGAACCCCCCATCTTCGTCAGCGTGAACGTCGCCGTACGGCAGGTGTGGGACTCGGACCTCGTGGCCGACGTGGCGGAGATCCTCGCCGAGACCGGACTCGCCCCGCAGCTGCTCCAGCTGGAGCTGACCGAGTCGGCGGTGATGGGCTCCGCCGGGCGCCCGCTCCAGGCCCTCCAGGCGCTCAGCGACATGGGCGTGCGCATCGCCATCGACGACTTCGGCACCGGCTACTCCAACCTCGCCTACCTCAGCCGGCTGCCGGTCTCCACGCTGAAGCTGGACGGATCCTTCGTCCGGGGCTTCCAGTACGACGGCGACAAGAAGGCGATCGCCCCGAACCCGGCCGACGAGGTCGTCGTGGAGGCGATGATCCAGCTCGCCCACCGGCTCGGCCTGACGGTCACCGCGGAGTGCGTGGAGACCTCGGCCCAGGCCACCCGGCTGCGCCGGATCGGCTGCGACACCGGGCAGGGCTGGCTGTACTCCCGCCCGGTGCCGCCGGATCGTATCTCCGAGCTGCTGGGGGCGCAGGCCTACGCGGTCGGCAATCCGTAGGCGTCCGCGATCAGCTCGTAGGAGCGCAGGCGCAGTTCACCGCGGTGGGCGTGCGAGGTGATCATCAGCTCGTCGGCGCCGGTGCGCTTGTGCAGGCCGTCCAGACCGGCGCGGACCTCGTCGGCCGTGCCGTGCACGATGTTGGCCGTCCAGGAGGCGACGAACTCCTCCTCCATCGGGCTGAACTCGTGCCGCTCCGCCTCCTCCGGGTCGGGGAACAGGCCGGGGCGGCCGGTGCGCAGCCGGATCATGTTCAGCGCCATCGCCCGGCTCTGCCGGCGGGCCTCCCGCTCGTCGTCCGTCGCGAGGGCGGAGACGCCGATGAGGGCATACGGCTCGGACAGGACGGCGGAGGGCCGGAAGGTCTCCCGGTACAGGTCGAGCGCCGGGATCGTGTTCTGCGCGGAGAAGTGGTGCGCGAAGGCGAACGGCAGACCCAGCAGGCCGGCCAGGCGGGCGCTGAAGCCGGAGGAGCCGAGCAGCCAGATCGGCGGCCGGTGCGGCGACTGGACCCCGCCGGGAGTGCTGCCCTGGACCGGCCCCGGGATCGCGTGGATGCGCCGGTACGGGTGCCCGTCCGGGAAGTCGTCGTCCAGGAACCGGGTCAGCTCCGCGAGCTGTTGCGGGAAGTCGTCGGCGCCCTCGTTGAGGGTGTCGGTACGGCGCAGGGCCGCGGCCGTCGCCCCGTCCGTGCCGGGCGCCCGGCCGAGGCCCAGGTCGACCCGGCCCGGGGCCAGCGCCTCCAGCGTGCCGAACTGCTCCGCGATCACCAGCGGGGCGTGGTTGGGCAGCATGACGCCGCCCGAGCCGAGCCGGATGCGGTCGGTGTGGGCGGCGAGGTGGGCGAGGATCACGGCGGGGGAGGAGGAGGCCACACCGGGCATGGAGTGGTGCTCGGCGACCCAGTACCGGTGGAAGCCGCGGGACTCCGTGAACCGGGCGAGCGCGACGCTGGTGCGCAGGGCGTCGGTGGCGGTACTGCCCGCGCCGACGGTCACCAGGTCCAGTACGGAGAGGGGGGCGGGGGCGGTGCCGAGCGTGGTGCCCCGGATCTCGTCTGCCTCGTCTGCCGACACGGTGTGCGCCTCCTGATGCGAGCGTGAGCTGTCCTCCTCCGGGTAACAGGAGAGAGTCCCCGCTTATTCCTGCCGACCGACCGCCTTGTCCTGGGGCCGGGGCCCTGGTCAGGGTGCGGGGTGCCGGCGTGGCGGTCAGGGGGACCAGGGCACGCGGTGTTCTCCGAGGTGGGACAGGACCGCGTGGTTGGCCTCCCAGCCGTCCGGGAACTTCACCAGCGTTCCCAGCTGGACCGGTTCCGTGGACGGGTAGTCGTCGAGGAGGTCGGTCACCCCGGCGCGGCAGATCATGATGCAGGCGTGCCGGTGGCGGGAGGCCAGGACGCACAGGCGGCCCGTCTCCAGATGGAAGGCGGTGGCGTCGGGGCGGCCGGAGAGCGGGTGCAGGACGACCGTGACGTCGTACTCGCGGCCCTGGAGGCGGTTCGCCGTGTCGACGGTCACGTCCGGGACCCCGAGGTCGGCCAGGGCCGCGCGGATCGCCGCCGCCTGGTCGCGGTGGGCCGTGCCCACGGCGATGCGGTCGGCCGTCAGGGGGGCGGGACGCGGTGCGCGTTCGGACGTGGCCGCGCCGCCTCGGTCCAGCAGGCGGCGGACCACCGTCGCCACCGCCCGGACCGCCTCCGGGTCCGTGCGCGGGGTGTGCCGGGCGGGCAGCTCCAGCAGGCCCCAGCCGGACTCAGCGGCCTCGTCGATCACCCGGTCCGGGCCGGAGCCGTCCGAGGGGACCGCGAAGGTCAGGCGCCGGTCGTCGTGGGACGTGCCGCTGCGGAACGGCGTGTACGGGTAGAACGCGTCGGAGACCAGGGGGGCCGCCGACGCCGGCAGGCGCCAGGAGACCGGCAGACGGTGCTGGGGGAGGTCCGGGTTGTGGGCCAGGAGGGTGGTGACCGCCGAGGCCGAGGGGTCGTACGACAGGCCCGCCCACTGCTCGCTGCCGACGATGGCGAACGGGTCCAGCTGACCCGGGTCGCCCACGAACAGCGCCCGTTCGAACAGCCCGGCCACGGCGAGCAGGGAGTCGGAGCGCATCTGGTACGCCTCGTCCACGATCGCGTGCCGCCAGGGCTCCTCCACCTTCACGTGCGCCCACTTGGCGGCCGTGGAGAGGACCACCGGCAGCCCGTTCAGGTCGGCCGCCTTCGCCGACGTGCGGACCTGCGGCAACGCGTCCAGCGCCGCGTCGTACGCGTCCGCGTCGCTGCTGTGCAGGCGGCCGACGGGCAGCTCCGGGTTCTTCTCGGCCAGACGCAGGACCAGGTCGTCCACCTGGGCGTTCGTCTGGGCCACGATCATCAGCGGGCGCCCCGCACCGGCGAGTTCCAGGGCCGCGCGCACCACCAGCGTCGACTTCCCGGCGCCCGGCGGGGAGTCCACCACCACACCGCGCTCGGTGCCGTGCAGCGTGTCGTGCAGGATCGCGTCCGTGGCGCGGCCGGCCGCGGCTCCGGGATCGAAGTCGACGGTCGTCACAGCACGTCCTCCTCGGTCACGGCGTCGGGGGCCTCCGGTGCGGGCTCGCCCGGCGGGCCACCGTGCGTCCACGGCGTCTGCTCCGGGTCGGGCAGCTTCGCGCCGCCGCGCTGCTCGTGCTCGAACAGGGTGAAGCAGACCCGGTCGCCCTTCTCCGGCACCGACCCGGGCTCCGGCTCCTTGCCGCGGCCCATCTTGTCCAGGACGCGCAGGACCAGCACACCGTCGGCCTCCTGACCGACGAACTCCGCCGACTGCGGCCTGCCGCCCAGCGAGCGGTACACCTTCGCCCGCTCCGCCAGATGCGGCCGGTCGTCCGTGCGGACCGTCACCAGCGGGCGCGGGCTCGGCCGCTTGCCCTCGCTGTACGCCATCACGACGTCGGTCACCTCGCCCGCGAACGCCTCCCCGGCCAGCCGCCGCCCCGCCATCACCAGCGGGTCGTCCAGCGCCTCCTGGGCCTCCAGCCGGGCCTGCTCACGCTCGCGCGTGGCCAGCTTGTTCGCCGCCGTCACCGCGTCGTCCCGGCGCGGCTGCGGCGGCTCACCCGCCCGCACCCGGTCCCGGTGCCCGGTGAACGACCAGCGGTCCCGGGTCCAGCGCTCCTCCACGTGCGCGCCCTCCGGCAGCGCCCGCAGCAGGTCCAGGCCCCGCCACACCGCGTCCCAGGTGGGCCGGGTGCGGCTCTCGACCAGGTCGCGGATCTCCCGCTCGGCACGGGTGAGCGCGGCCAGCCGGGCGTCGGCCTCCAGCGGGTCCTCGGCGGCGGCCAGGGCCGTCCGCGCGCGGTCGTAGCGCTCGATCGCCGGGGCCAGCAGCTTGTTGTCGAACGCCGGGTCCGTGGCGGGGCCGGCCGGCGGGCACAGCAACTGGCCGTCGGCGTCCCTGGCGAGTTCGGCCCGGCGGGCGGCCTCCGCGCCGGTCAGGCCCTCCGGGGGGTCGATCCAGGCGAGCAGCGCGCCCAGGTGCTCGTCCTCCAGACCGGACTGGCCGGTCGCCCAGTGCCGGGACAGCACATCGGTCAGGGCGAGCAGCAGCGAGGACCCGGGGACCCGGGCCCGCTCGCCGTAGTGGGTCAGCCAGCGGCCGAGCAGCGGCACCCGGGGCGGCGCCGGGTAGGGCGCGTCCGGGTCCTGCTCGGCGGTGCGCCGGAACCGCATCGAGCGGCCCAGCAGCCGTACGAAGTCCAGGCCGGTGCGGCTCGGCACGATCAGCTGGGGCGCGTCCGCGCACAGCTCGGCCTCCACCTTGACCCGCTTGCCGGTCTCCGGGTCGGTCTCGGTGCGCTCGGCCGCCTCCACCGCGTCGGCGTACGCGTCGATGTGGGGCAGGACGATGTCGGCCAGGTCGGCGAGGAACGTGAAGCGCAGATCGCGGTCGCGGGGCTGCGGTACGACCAGCAGCCGGGGCGCGTCCCGGTCGGTGCCGACCAGCGCGCCGAGCGGGGCGCCGGTCTCACCGGCCGTGGTGAGCGGTACGAACACCAGCGGGTGGTCGGACAGACGCCGGTGCCGGACGGTCGCGGCGGGCTGCGCGCGGCCCGAGCCGACGGCTTCCAGCCGGGCGAGGGTGGTGATCAGGGACACGGGGCCGCCTCCCGGGCCTCCCGCAGGGCCTCCGCGCGCAGGGCCGCCGCCCGGCGCAGGGCGGCCACCGCCGGGTCGTCCGGGTCGCCGCTCTCGCCGTGGGCCGCCGCCAGGACCTCCTCGACCGTGGCCAGGCCGCCCAGTTCGGCGCGCAGCGGCCGCCCGAGCCGGGTGACCGCGCCGGCCGCGCGGGCCCGCTCCCGGCAGTGGAAGGCCAGCTCGCAGGCGGACAGACACTCGGGCGCGTAGCTCGCCGGCACCGCCTCCAGGGCCGCCGTCAGCTCCTCGGCGGGCCGGTCGGGCGCGAAGCAGGTGCCCTCGGGCAGCGCGTCGGCGATCTCCTCGACGCGGGTGAGCCGGGCCAGCTGGCGGGCGGTGACCGCCCGCTGCTTGCGGATGTCCACGGCGGAGCCCGCGGGCAGGTTGGAGAAGTCCTTCGGGCACACCAGCAGCACGCGGTGGCGCACCCGCGGCACCGCAACGCCCTCCCCGGCGCGCTCCTCGGGCTCCTGCCCGCCGCGCTCCTCCGGCTCCCCGGCGAGCCGGGCCGCGACCTCCTCCAGGGCGAGCACGTACACCGCGGCCTGGCGGGCCGCCGCGCCCACCTTCGCGGGGTCCGCGGCGCCGTCCACCATCGGGAAGGACTTGATCTCCACCACCGACCAGCTGCCGTCCGGGTGCACCACGACCGCGTCCGGCTCCAGGAAGGCGAGCGAACCGGCCACGTCCAGGGCGAGCATCGGGTGGTCCAGGAGCGTCCAGCCGCCGGCCCGCACGGCCTCGCGCAGCGCCAGCGCCGTACGGGCCGTACGCCCCTCGGGGCCGTGCGCGGTCAGGTCGGGTACCGCCGCCGCGGCGGGCGGTTCGGCGCCGGGGTCCAGCAGGGTGTGCACCAGCCGCAGCAGCTCGGCACCGCCGTCGGCCTTGACCCGCGCCTCGAACGCATTGCCCCGGGTCAGCGCGAACTGCGACTGCCCGAAACCGGACGGCGCGCCCAGCGCGCCGGCCAGCCGGGCCTTGTCCACCCCGGCGCCGTCCAGGATCGCCCGCCGGGAACAGCCCGGGTTCGCGGCGAGCGCCGCGAGGGCGCGGGCGTCCAGGGCCTTGGCCGGTACGTCGGGACCGCGCAGCTCAGCGAGCCGGTGCCGGAGCCCCTTCGCCCGCGTCGCTGGGGGAGGCGTCCGGTCCGGCCGCGGGGTCGAGCCGCGACTCGCGCTGCCGTGGAATTCGCTCACCCGCCGAAGTCTGGCATCCGGCACTGACAATCGGGGAACCTGTGGCTTCCGTGACCGGTGCGGTACGACGGAACAGCCGGGTCCGGACGAGGTCCGCCGCCCGCATCAGCTGCGGCGCCAGCAGCACGCCGACGCCCATCACGGCGACGCCCGCCACCGCGTCCAGGAAGTAGTGGTTGGCCGTGCCCATGACCACCAGCGCGGTCACCAGCGGGTAGACGACGCCGAGGACCTTCGCCGGGCGCGTGCCGCCGTACCGCCACAGCATCACACCGCACCACAGCGCCCAGCCCACGTGCAGGCTGGGCATGGCCGCGTACTGGTTGGTCATGCCGCCCATGCCGCGCGGGGCGCTGGCCTCGCCGCCCCACCAGCCGTACGCGCTGTACTGCGCCATCGTGTCCACGAAGCCGTGGTCGGCGGAGAGCAGCCGCGGCGGGCAGGTCGGCAGCAGGGTGAAGCCGATCAGGCCGATGAACGTGGACGTCATCAGCCAGGTGCGGGCCGCCCGGTAGTGAGCGGCACGCGCGCGGAACAGCCAGACCAGGATCGCGGGCGTGACCAGGTAGTGCAGCGACGCGTACCAGAAGTCGGCCGGCACCCCGAGCCAGGCCTCGCGGGTGAACAGCCGGTTCAGCGGGTGCTCGGCGTTCAGGCGCAGCGCCTTCTCGATACGCAGGATCGCCAGGCCGTGGTCGACGGCGCTGGTGACGTCACCGCGCGCGAGGAGCCGGCCGGCCGAGTAGCAGCCGTAGACCAGCAGGATCAGCGGCAGCTCGGTCCACCAGCGCAGCCGGGGTCGCGGGGCCACCTCGGTGCCCGGTGTCTCGGTCTGCGGCATCCGATCGCCCTCCCCCTTCTGCTGTACGGCTGCGCCCCGGCGGGCGACCGTGCCACTTTACGGTGTCCCTACTCGGCCCATCACGGGCGCTCCGATCACGCTCGGTGTGTGTCAGCCCTCGAAGACGCGGAGATCGCCCGGCGGGTTGCCTGGCAGCGGGGTGCGCGATGATGGAGGGGATGAAGGAGGGACCGCGCCGCCCGTCGTGCGTCCCCTTGTTCGTGCATCCGCTTGTTCTTCGGAGAGACCCCATGGCACCGCGCATTCTGCTGGCCCGGCACGGACAGACGGCATGGTCGCTGTCCGGCAAGCACACCGGCAGGACCGATGTGCCGCTGCTGGAGGAGGGCCGGCGCGGGGCCAAGCTGCTCGGCGAGCGGCTGCACCGCGCCCCGCTGGACGGGCTGGCGGACGCGGAGGTGCGGACCAGCCCGCTGTCCCGTGCGCGGGAGACGTGCGAACTGGCCGGCTTCGGGGACCGTGCCACGGTGTGGGACACGCTGTGGGAGTGGGACTACGGCGCCTACGAGGGCATGACCCCGGCCGAGATCCAGGCCGTGCGGCCCGGCTGGCTGATCTGGCGGGACGGGGTCCCGGAGGGCGAGACCCTCGCCGAGGTCACCGCGCGCGCGGACGAGGTGGTCTCCTGGGCCCGTTCGGCCGACCGCGACGTCCTGGTCTTCGCCCACGGGCACATCCTGCGGTCGATCGGGGCGCGGTGGCTGGGGCTGCCGCTGGACTTCGCGGCGCGGATACGGCTGAACCCCACGTCGCTGTCGGTACTGGGCTGGGCCTACGGGGAACCGGCGATCGAGAGCTGGAACGACACGGGGCACCTGGCGGGCTGAGCGGGTGCCCCGCGCCCGAGGGGGCGCGGGGCGGTGGCGGTGTGCGGCTCACCGCGCGGGCGCGGTCGGCCGCGCCGCACCCGGGGACCGGCGGCCACCGGGCACGCCACCGCGCACCGGGCAGCCCCTACACCCGCCGGGGAACGGACGCGTGGCGGTCGAGGAACTCCGACACCCCCGACGCCCGCCGGTGCGGCAGGAGCACCCGGGCCGTCCCGGCCAGCATCGTCTGGATGCGGGAGGACTGGACCTGGTCGAGCAGTGCCAGCACCCGCAGCCCCGCCTCCGCCGCCTCGTCGGGACGCCCCTCGCGGGCGAGATCGTCGGCCAGCTCCGCGGTGTACAGCGCGATGTTCCGCGTGAAGTGGGGATCCTGCAGTCGCGCCGCCCGCCGCGCGTGCCGGGACGCCCGCCGCCAGTCGCCCAGCGTGGACCAGCACTGCGCCTCCAGCCCCTCCAGCTCGGCCTCTCCGTAGAAGCTCATCCACTCGGGGTCGGCGTCCGAGCGGCCCCGCTCGAAGAGGGCGTGGGCCCGGGCCAGCGCCTGCGCGCAGCCGGTGCGGTCGGCGAGCCCCGCCCAGCCGCCCGCCTCGCGCAGCGCCAGCAGGGACATCAGCCGGTCGGAGCCGAGCGGCCGGGCGGCGCGCTGCGCGGCCTGCGCGGCCCGTACCGCCTCCCGGGGGCGTCCGGCGTCCCGGGCCAGGAACGCGGTGTTGCAGAAGGCGTGTGCCTCCAGCGCCGGATCGCCGGTCATGCGGGCGGTGGCCAGCGCCTCCGCGTAGTGCGAGCGCGCGTCGTCGAAGCGGCCGGAGTCGTGGGCCAGCCAGCCGACGGAGATGGCGAGTTCGCCGGCTCCCGCGTGCAGCCGGTCCGCGGTGGTCTGCCGGGTCGCGCCGGCGTCGAGCAGCTCGTACGCCGCGCGCAGCGGAGCCGCCGCGCGCCGGTAGAGGCCGTCCGCGCCGTGCCGGTCGTCGAGCAGCCGGATGCGGCGGACGGCCTCCTCCAGCGCCGCCGCCTCGGAGGTGCCGGCGCGCCGCAGCGGCCGTTCCGCCGCCGCGGCGCCGGTGGTGAGCCCCAGCGGGGCCAGCGTGGCGGCGGCCACCGTGGCGCCTCCGCCGGTCATGAATGCGCGACGCAGCACGTCGCTCTCCTCGTGGTTCAGGGGGTCTTTCGCAAACGGTTCGTGCGGTTCGTACAGCTGGTGCGGTGCACGCGGGCTCCCTTCTCGCGGGGTCCGCGCGAGAAGGGACCCGCCGGTCTCAGGGGACTCATACGGCTCGGCAGCCCCGCCGGACTCACCGGGCACCCGCTCCGCGGGGGCCGTCTCCACCGCCGTACGCGCCGCGCGTCCGCGGACGGACGAGCGGGGCGCGAAGCCGAGGTCGGTGAGCGTGCGGCCGGGAAACATGTGCAGGAACACCCGTTCGTACGCGTAGTTGGGGCAGCGGATCTCGCCCGCCTCGACCCGGCCGATGTAGCGCGCGTCACAGCTCACCCGCTCACCGATCTCGCGCGCGGCCCGCCGTACCAGCGCCGCGAACTCCGCCGGTGAACGCCGGCCGCGCAACCGCCGGAAGGCGAGGTTCGGCCGTGCCGGCCGTTCGGGCTGTGACGAGGTCACGGTTGACGACGCCATGGCCGGGTCCTCTCGTGCGAACCGTCGAACCACGCCGGGACCGGGCGATTCCGGGACGAGTTGCCCGTGTGACGCCCTGGTTCCGGCGGGCATGAACGTACCTGCTGTGAAGGACCCGCCACGCGGTGTTTGGCTACAAACCGGATATCTCATGCATGATCTGCCATGAAGTGCCATCCTTTGCGGCGCACTTGTGCCGTTGCCGTTGACGCGCTCGCGCGTTGGACTTCATGGACCGCAACAGGGCTGTGTGGTGGAGGCCGGCATGGAGACCAGCCAGAGCAACGATCCTTGTACGTCGCCGTCGTCGTCCGCGTGGGCGGGAGGTGACGCGCGATGCGACCTCGTGACGGTACCGACCCGGCAGGGGCTGGAGGCGGTCGACATCCTGCGGCGGGCCGCCGCGGACGCGGTCGGGCCCGTGCTGCACGACGACGGCTGCGGCACCCTCGGCTTCCTGGTGCCGGCCGGCACGGCCGCCGGCTGGGACCTGCCGGGCAGCACCTGCACCGAGACCGACGGGCGCGGACTGCGGCTGAACCCCGAGCCGCCGGTGGCGGGTTCCGACTGGCTGCTGCCGCCCGGCGAGGCCGACCTCGCCACCGACCCGGTGGTGCTGCGCCGGGCCCTCGGCGAGGCGGCCCGCCTGATCGAGGCGGCCGACAACTGCCGGTGACGCGCCCGGCCCCGGCGGCTGCGAAAATGGGGGGATGGGCAGGTCCAGGAACACACGGCGCAGGTCGGCCGCCGCGGCCGCGGTCGAGGAGCCGGTCGACGGCGGGCTCGCGCAGCTCGTGCCCGACCCCGACCGCACCCGGGCCTGGACGCTGCTGATCGACGGCGCGCCCCAGTCGCACGTCGACCTGGACGACCCGGCCCACCTGTCCTTCGAGTACCAGCGCCGCCTCGGCCACGTCATCGACCTCGCCGCCCCGCCCGGCAAGCCCGTCCACGCCGTGCACCTCGGCGGCGGCGCCCTCACCCTCGCCCGCTACGTCGCGGCGACCCGGCCCCGCTCCACCCAGCAGGTCGTGGAACGGGACGCGAGCCTGGTGCGACTCGTCCGCCGCGAGCTGCCGCTGGACCCGGGCGCGCGCATCCGGGTGCGGGCCACCGACGCCCGCGCGGGGCTCGCCAAGGTGCCGGACGGCTGGGCCGACCTGGTCGTCGCCGATGTCTTCAGCGGCGCCCGCACCCCCGCCCACCTCACCTCCACCGAGTTCCTGGACGAGGTCCGGCGCGCCCTGAAGCCCTCCGGCGTCTACACGGCCAACCTCGCCGACGGCCCGCCGCTCGCGCACCTGCGCGGCCAGATCGCCACGGCCGCCGCCCGGTTCGGCGAACTCGCGCTGATCGCCGACGCCGCCGTGCTGCGCGGCAAGCGCTTCGGCAACGCGGTCCTGGTCGCCTCCGACCTGCCGCTGCCGCTCGCCGAACTCACCCGCCGCGCCGCCTCCGACCCGCACCCCGGCCGGGTCGAACACGGCAGGCAGCTCACCGACTTCACCGGTGGCGCGGTGCCCGTGACGGACGAGGCCGCGGTGGCCTCCCCAGCGCCGCCGCCCTCGGTGTTCCGCTAGACCCTCAGCCCGCCGGAACCCCGCCCGGGGGGTCAGTACGTGCCCACCTCGACCCGCGGCGGCCCGTCGTGCCAGGTGCAGAACACCGACACCCGGTCCGCGCCCCGGGCGAACTCCACCCGGATCCAGCGCTCCGTCTTCCACACCTGCATCGACCAGCCCGTCCCCGGGGTCGCCGACACGAGCGTGGCGTCGGCCGGCCGCAGGTCGAACACCGCCCGGCCGCCGTCGGTGTCGTAGGACCTGACCCGGCCGGACGCTGTGGCGGAGACGGTGGGGGACGGGGACGGTGTGCGGACCGGCGTGCGCGCGGGCGTCGGCGCCGGCGTCGGCCGGACCGGCCGCTCGCGCGACGGGCTCGGCGACGGGGAGGGCGCCTCGGACCCGGACGCGACGTCCCGGGCGCCCGCGTCGGCGGCCGTGACCGGAAGCGCGCGCGGCGGGTCGTACGCCGTGCCCGCCATCACCGTGTGGACACCCCACCACGACAGCGTGACCGCCGCTCCCGTCGCGAGCAGCCACGCCAGTACGTGTACGAGTCCTCTGCGCATCGCGGGCCATACTGCCCCAGGGGCACCGCCGTACGCACATGGCCCGAGTTGTCCACAGGCGCCCGCCCGCTGTTGCCCGCATGGCGTACGGTGCGGCGCATGGCAAGTGTGCTCGTGGTCGAGGACGACCAGTTCGTACGCTCGGCGCTCATCCGGCACCTGACCGACGCCGCCCACACCGTGCGCAGTGTCGGTACGGCACTGGAGGCGCTGCGCGAGGTCGCCCATCTCCGCTTCGACCTGGTCATCCTGGACCTCGGACTGCCCGACCTGGACGGCTCCGAGGCGCTGAAGATGCTGCGCGGCATCACCGACGTGCCCGTCATCATCGCGACCGCCCGGGACGACGAGACGGAGATCGTCCGGCTGCTGAACGCCGGGGCGGACGACTATCTGACCAAGCCCTTCTCCGTCGAACACCTCTCCGCGCGGATAGCGGCCGTGCTGCGCCGCGCCCGCTCCGGCGGCGGGGAGGCCCCGCCCTCGTCCGTGCTCCGCGTCGGCGGCCTGACCGTCGACCCGCTGCGCCGCCAGGCCGAGTTGGACGGGACCCGGCTCGACCTCACCCGCCGCGAGTTCGACCTGCTGGCCTTCCTGGCCGGGCGGCCGGGCGTCGTCGTCCCGCGCAGGGAACTCCTCGCCGAGGTCTGGCAGCAGTCCTACGGCGACGACCAGACCATCGACGTCCATCTGTCCTGGCTGCGCCGCAAGCTGGGGGAGACCGCCGCCCGGCCGCGCTATCTGCACACGCTGCGGGGCGTCGGTGTGAAGCTCGAACCACCCCCCGACCGGCAGGCCGGGCAGGCCGGGCAGGCCCCGCGATGAGATGGGCCCTGGTCAAGGTCTGCCTCGCGGTCACCACGATGGTCGTGGTCGCCTTCGCCGTGCCGCTCGGCCTGGTCGTCAAGGAGATGGCCCGCGACCGCGCGTTCTCGGGCGCCGAGCGGGCGGCGGCGGCGGTCGCGCCCGCGCTGTCCATCACCACCGACCGGGACCAGCTGGAGCGGGTGGTGGCCTCGGCCGGCGCCGACTCCGGAATGGCGGTCCACCTGCCCGCCGACGGCGGCCGGGCCGCCCTCGACCTCGGCCGGCAGCGCGCCGCGGGACGCGACATCGAGGCCGTACGACGACTCGGCCGCGCCTCCACCACCACCGTGCCCGGCGGCTTCACCCTGCTCCAGCCGGTCGCGCTCGGCTCCGGCGCGATAGCCGTGGTCGAGGTGTACGTCCCCGAGTCGGAGGTGACCCACGGTGTCGGCACGGCCTGGGCGGTGCTCGCGGCGGTCGGCCTCGCGCTGGTCGTCGGCTCGGTCGCCGTCGCCGACCGCCTCGGAGTGCGCATGGTGCGGCCCGCGCGGCGGCTCGTGGAGGGCGCGCACGAGCTGGGCGAGGGCAAACTGGGCGCGCGTGTGCCGGAGGACGGCCCGACCGAACTCCGGCTGGCCGCCGTCGCGTTCAACTCCATGGCCGACCAGGTCGTCCAGCTCCTCGCCAACGAGCGGGAACTGGCCGCCGACCTCTCGCACCGGCTGCGCACCCCGCTCACCGTCCTCCGGCTGAACGCGGCCTCCCTCGGAGCCGGGCCGGCCGCCGAGCAGACCCGGGCCGCCGTCGCCCAGTTGGAGCGCGAGGTCGACGCGATCATCCGGACGGCCCGGGAGGCCAAGCCGCAGACGGCCGCCGCGGGACCCGGAGCGGGCTGCGACGCGGCCGAAGTGGTCCGGGAGCGCATGGAGTTCTGGTCCGCGCTGGCGGAGGACGAGGGCCGCAAGTGGCGGGTGGCCGGCGTCGACCGGCCGGTGCGCATACCCGTGGCCCGGGCCGACCTGGCCGCCGCGCTCGACGCCCTGCTCGGCAACGTCTTCCGGCACACCGCCGAGGGCACCGCCTTCGCCGTCGACGTGCACAACGGCGAGGACGCGGTGATCGTCCTGGTCTCCGACGCGGGCCCGGGCATAGCCGACCCCGAGGCGGCGATGGCCCGCGGCCGGGGCTCCGGACACACCGGCTCGACCGGCCTGGGCCTGGACATCGTCCGCCGGCTCGCCGAGTCCACCGGTGGTGACGTCCGCATCGGCTCCTCGGTGCTGGGCGGTACCGAGGTGCGGATCTGGTTCCAGCTGGACGCGCGGAAGCCGGTGGGGCGCAGACAGCGCGGCACCGTCCGCAGACGCCGATCGGGCAAATTGGTCTCTACCTTTAACCGTCTCCGATCGCTTCCTTAAGCGAACCCTAAGGTCTGCAACGGGCGCACCGTATCGAGCGGTTCGTCCGTTTCCTGATCGCTAGCGTGCTGCCGCACCCCTCCTCAGTGAACAGCGAAGGCAGGCACGCGCATGAGCACGCACCGGCGCAGGATCAGTGGCAGGAACAAGGCGATAGGCGGCCTGGTGGCGGCGGCCGTGATCGGCGGCGGCGCGGTCCTGCTCACCGGCACGGCCAACGCGGCCGGTGTGAACGCCGCGTACACCAGGACCAGTGACTGGTCCACGGGCTACACCGCCCAGTACGTCGTCACCAACAACACCCCGCAGGCCGAGAAGACCTGGACGCTGGAGTTCGACCTCCCGGCGGGCGCCAAGCTCAGCTCCCTGTGGAACGGCGAGTCGAGGGTCAGCGGTCGGCACGTCACCGTGAAGCCGGCGACGTGGGACACCGGCGGCCTGGCCCCCGGCAAGTCCGTGACCGTCGGCTTCGTGGTGAGCGGCAGCGGCGACCCGGCGGGCTGCCGCATCGACGGCGCGCAGTGTTCCGCAGACGGCGGAGCGACCCCCGAGCCGAGCGGCCGGCCGACACAGACCACCCAGCCGCCGACCCCGGCCCCCACCTCCACGACCACCTCCGCACCCACCTCGGCCCCCACCGGGACCGCCACTCCCACCCCCACCCCCACCGGCAGCACCGGAAGCGGCACCAGCGCCTCCGCCGGGTTCGCCCCCTACGTCGACACCAGCCTCTACCCGGCCTTCGACCTCCTCGGCGCCGCCGACGCGACCGGCGTGAAGAACTACAACCTCGCCTTCGTCACCGACGGCGGCGGCTGCACCCCCAAGTGGGGCGGGGTCACCGACCTCACCAGCGACGCCGTGGCCGCGCAGATCGGCGCGCTGCGCGCCAAGGGCGGTGACGTCCGGGTCTCCTTCGGCGGCGCCTCCGGCTCCGAGCTGGCCACCACCTGCTCCTCCGCGGACGCGCTGGCGGCGGCGTACGGCAAGGCGGTCGACGCGTATCGGCTGACCAAGGTCGACTTCGACGTCGAGGGCGGCGCGCTGCCCGACACCGCCGCCAACACCCGCCGCGCCCAGGCCATCGCCAAGCTCCAGGCGCGGCACCCGGGCCTGGACGTCTCCTTCACCCTCCCGGTGATGCCCGAGGGCCTCACCCAGGACGGCGTGAACCTCCTCGCCGACGCCAGGTCCAACGGCGTGCGGATCAACACCGTCAACATCATGGCGATGGACTACGGCGCCTCGTACAGCGGCGACATGGGCACCTACGCCGAGCAGGCCGCGACCGCCACCCAGGCCCAGGTCAAGAGCGTGCTCGGGCTGTCCGACTCCGCCGCCTGGAAGGCCGTCGCCGTCACCCCGATGATCGGCGTCAACGACGTCTCCTCCGAGGTCTTCAAGGTCGACGACGCCGCCCAGCTGGTGGACTTCGCGCGGTCCAAGGGGCTCGGCTGGCTGTCGATGTGGTCGGCGACCCGCGACAAGCAGTGCGCCGGCGGCACCAAGCCCACCGCCGACGCCACGTGCAGCTCCGTCACCCAGGACCCGTTCGCCTTCTCCAAGGCGTTCGGGGCGTACAAGTAGTCGCGCCGATCACCTGTGACCGGTGAAGGGGCCCGGCGGATCGCACCCGCCGGGCTCCGCCCCCTCTCAGGCCTCCAGCGGCGGCAGCACCCCCGTCCGCGCCGCCTCCCCGTACCACCGGGCGCTGGACTTCGGCGTCCGCTCCAGCGTGGCGTAGTCCACGTACACCGCGCCGAACCGCTTGCCGTACCCGTACGCCCACTCGAAGTTGTCCATCAGGGACCACAGGTAGTAGCCGCGGACGTCCGCGCCGTCGGCGATGGCGCGGTGCACCTCCGCCAGGTGGGCGCGCAGGTAGGCGATGCGCTCGGGGTCGTGCACACAGCCGTCGGGGTCGGGCTTGTCGTCGTAGGCCGCGCCGTTCTCGGTGATGTGGAGGGGCAGGCCGGGCGCCTCGCGCGTGTAGCGCATGAGCAGGTCGTACAGGCCCGTCGGATCGATCGTCCAGCCCATCTCCGTGCGGTCGCCGGGGGTCTGGTGGAAGAGGACGTCGTCGGCGGCCGGCCAGGGCGAGTGGTCGCTGGAGCCGTGGCCGTCCGCCCGGGGGCCCCCGGCCTCGCCGGACGCGGCCGACACCAGCGTCGGCGTGTAGTAGTTCAGGCCCAGCGCGTCCAGCGGGGCGTTGATCGTGCGGAGGTCGCCGTCGAGGACGTGGGACCAGTCGGTCACCGAGCGCGTGGCCTCGAAGAGCGACGACGGGTACGCCCCGTGCAGGACCGGTCCGTGGAACACGCCGCCGGCCAGGTCGTCGATCCGGCGGGCCACGGCCAGGTCGGCCGGGTCCTGGGAAACGGGCCGTACGACGGCGGAGTTGAGGCTGATGGCGATGCGGTTGCGGGCCGGCATCGCCGCGCGGAGGGCGGATACGGCCAGCCCGTGTCCCAGGTTGAGGTGGTGGGCCGCGCGCAGCGAGGCCGCGGGGTCGGTCCGGCCGGGGGCGTGCACCCCGGAGGCGTAGCCCAGGAAGGCGCTGCACCACGGCTCGTTGAGGGTGATCCACTGCTCCACCCGGTCGCCGAGCGCCTCGCCGACGAGCTGCGCGTACTCGGCGAAGCGGAACGCGGTGTCCCGCTCCGGCCAGCCGCCCGCGTCCTCCAGTTCCTGCGGCAGGTCCCAGTGGTAGAGCGTCAGCGCCGGTGCGATGCCCCGGGCCAGCAGTTCGTCGACCAGGCGGCGGTAGAAGTCCAGGCCCCGCTGGACCGCCGGCCCCCGGCCCGTCGGCTGCACCCGGGACCAGGAGACGGAGAAGCGGTACGCGGTCAGGCCCAGCTCCGCCATGAGCGCGACGTCGTCGCGGTAGCGGTGGTAGTGGTCGACGGCGATGTCCCCGGTCTCGCCGCCTGCGGTCCTGCCCGGCGTATGGCTGAAGGTGTCCCAGATGGACGGGGTGCGGCCGTCCTCCCGCACCGCCCCCTCGATCTGGTACGCCGAGGTCGCGGCGCCGAAGAGGAAGCCGGGGGGAAAGGCCACGGTCGTCGGTTCGGGCATGAGGCTCTCCCATGGGTCGAGTGCACGCATTATGCATGGGAGCGCTCCCACGATGGAAGGGGGCGGCTTCGATCGGTAGACACCGGGGGTGACTTCCCGGGCTGACGTCTGTTCTGCGGGTGGGTTCTCGGACCGGCGGGTGTCTTCCCGGGCGTGGCTTCTTGAGCCGGCGCGCGTGGTGGGGTCCGGGCCGTGTGGGGTCGACCCCCGCCCTCCCCGCCCGCCCCCTGCCCCCTCAAGCCGACGCGCGTACCACCAGTTCCGTCGGCAGGACCACTCCCCGTCGGCCGGTGCCGCGTTGGGCGATCTCCTCCAGCAGGAGGCTCGCCATCGTGCGGCCCATCTCCTCCAGCGGCTGGCGGACGCTGGTCAGCGGGGGATCGAGGTGCCGGGCCACGATCGAGTCGTCGAAGCCGATCAGCGCCACGTCGTGCGGCACCCGGCGCCCCGCAGCGCGCAGTTCCAGCACCGCGCCGGAGGCCATCACGTCGGAGGCGGCGAAGACGCCGTCCACATCCGGGCGCCGGCGCAGCAGTTCCCGCATGGCCGCGCGTCCGCCCTCCTCGGTGAAGTCGCCCGCCGCGACGAGGTCCTCGCTGACGGAGATCCCGGCCTCGCGCAGGGCCTCCCGGTAGCCGTCGAGCCGCGCCCGCGCCACATCCATGTCCAGCGGGCCGGTGATGGTGCCGATGGACCGCCGGCCGCCGGCCAGCAGATGCCGGACGGCGAGCCGGGCGCCGCCCCGGTTGTCCGCGCGGACATGGCCCAGCCCCTCGCTCTCGTCGCGCCGCCCGGCCAGCACGGTCGGCACGGCCAGCTCCTCCAGCCGGTCGGGCAGGCTGTCGTCCCCGTGGACCGCCATCATCAGCACGCCGTCCACCCGGTGGGCGGCCAGGTAGGCGGCGAGCCGGCCGTGCTCCTGCTCGTCGCCCGTGAGGACCAGCAGCAACTGCATCCCGGCACCGGTGAGTCCGGCCGAGACGCCCCGGATGATCCCGGAGAAGTACGGTTCGGAGAAGAGCCGGGTCCCGGCGTCGGGCACGACCAGCGCGACCGCGTCCGTGCGCCGGGTGGCCAGGGAGCGGGCGGCGCGGTTGGGGACGTAGCCGAGTTCCGCGATGGCCTGTTCCACGGCCGCCCGGGAGCGTGCGCTGACCTTCGGGGAGCCGTTGATCACCCGTGAGACCGTGCCGCGGCCCACGCCGGCGCGGGCGGCCACGGCGTTCAGGGTCGGGCGCCGGACGTCCGCGGTCCTGTGCGGCTGCGGCTGTTCGGCAGGGCTCATCGTTCACCTTCCGGCGTTCCGGTGGAGGGGCGCTTCATTCTGACCCAGGGAATCGGGCAACCGGTGCGGGAGCGGGCGCAGTTGGTCGCGAGCGGGGATCGACCCGCCGGTGACCTGCCCCGACGCGGTACGGAACGGCCGGATGACGGGCTGGTTGCGGCGCGGCGCACGACACGTTCACGTGACGCGCTGAACACGCTTACGCAACAACGCCGTCTTCAAGACTTGACACTCGGCCTGGCACCAACGAGTCTTCCGGCATGCCGCGTGGGAGCGGTCCCACAGGGCGACCGGGGCTCTCTTCCGTTCGGATCGAACCACCCATGGCCTTCCCCTCTACCTTGCATGGCACACCGTTGACCAGCACCTTTCCACCGCACTCCGCGTGCTGTTGGCTAGCCGCTGCTCGAACCGAGAGGGCAGGTCCGGACCGCCGGGTCCGGCGGTCCGATTCCTGAGGTCCCGTTCCCCACTGGAACAAGGAGTAGTGGAATGCGCATCACCCGTACCGGCGGTGGTCACGGCCGCAGAACGGCGACACTGGCCACGACGGTCCTGACGGCCTCCGCGCTGCTGCTGACCGGTTGCAGCAGCGACGACGACTCGGACAGCTCGGACGCCAACGGGAACATCACCCTCAAGGTGGCCGACTTCGGACAGTTCGGCTACAAGGAGGCCAAGCTGTTCGCCAAGTACCACGAGCTGCACCCGAACATCACGGTCCAGGAAGAGACCACCGCCAACGAGCAGGACTACTACCCGAAGCTCCTCCAGCAGCTGAACACGGGCAGCGGCCTCGCGGACGTCACGGGCATCGAAGTCGGGCGCATCAAGGAGGTCGTGGACACCCAGTCGGGCAAGTTCACCGACCTCAGCAAGACGATCAACGTGAACGACTGGGTGTCCTGGAAGGAGAAGCAGGCCACCGCCAAGGACGGCACGGTGATCGGCGCCGGTACCGACATCGGCCCCATGTCCCTGTGCTACCGCAAGGACCTCTTCGAGAAGGCGGGCCTGCCCACCGACCGCGAGGCCGTCGCCAAGGCCGTCGCCGGCGGCTGGGAGGACTACCTCAAGCTCGGTGAGCAGTACAAGAAGAAGGCACCCTCCGGCACCTACTTCATGGACTCCGCGTCCGCCATGTACAACGCGGTCGTCAGCTCCTCCTCCCAGCAGTACTACGACGCGAGCGGCAAGCCGGTCTACAAGGACAGCCAGTCGGTGAAGCAGGGCTGGGACCTGGCCGCCGAGGCCGCCGCCAAGAAGCTGAGCCAGGGTCTGCCCCAGTTCACGGACGCCTGGAACGCGGCCCTGCGCAAGGGCACCGTGGCCACCGTGGCCTGCCCCGCCTGGATGGCCGGCCAGATCTCCATCAACTCCGGTGACTCCTTCAAGGGCAAGTGGGACATCTCCCGCGCCCCCGGTTCGACCGCGGCCAACTGGGGCGGCTCCTTCCTCGCCGTCCCGAAGAGCGGCAAGCACGTCAAGGAGGCCACGGAGCTGGTCAAGTGGCTGACCGCCCCGGAGCAGCAGGCCGCCGTGTTCAAGGCGATCGGTGTCTTCCCCTCCAACAAGGGCGCCTATGAGCTGGCCGACGTGAAGAACGCCAAGCTGCCGTACTTCAACAACGCCCCCATCGGCCAGATCTACGCCGAGGAGGCCAAGTCCATCCCCGAGGCGGTGCTCGGCGCGAAGGACGGCGTGATCAAGGACACGATCTCCACCCAGATCAACAACATGGAGCAGCGGGGCACCAAGCCCGACGACGCGTGGAAGGCCGCGACCGAGTCGATCGACAAGGCGCTCGGCTAGCCGTACCGGGTGCGGAGGCCCGCCGGCCGCCCGCACCCCTGCGCGCTCGACGACGTGAGCGGTGCCCGGCCGTCTGCTGCCGGGTCCCGCCCACGGCACCACCCGGCGGGACCCGGCAGCCGACGGCCGGGCTCCGCCTCACACGCACGTCAGGCCGCGGCGTGGGCCGTTCGCCGCCGTACCGATCCGCGCGGGGAGGGGCGGACCGACCCCGGTCCTCGAACGCGCTTCCCGCCCCACCCGGCCGAAACCTCCAGGGAAGGACTCCCTCCGTGGCAACGACAACCCCCGCCCGGGGCGCCTACACCCCGCCGCCCGGCGGCACCGGTGCCGCGTCGAACGGACGCGGTACCTGGCGCAGCCGGCTGTGGCGCTTCGACGACAAGGCCTCGCCGTACGCCTACATAGCCCCCTTCTTCCTGATCTTCGGCGCCTTCGGGCTCTACCCGCTCCTGTACACGGGCTGGATCGCCCTGCACCGGGTGGAGATGACGAGCCTGGACCAGTCCCAGTGGGTCGGCTTCGACAACTTCGCCAAGATCCTCCAGGACTCCGAGTTCTGGACGGCCGTCACCAACACCTTCGTCATCGGTGTCATCTCCACCGTCCCGCAGCTGCTCGTGGCGCTGGGCCTGGCCCACCTGCTCAACTACAAGCTGCGTGCCAGCACCTTCTGGCGGACCGTCATCCTCACCCCGTACGCCACGTCGGTGGCCACGGCCGCCCTGGTCTTCGCGCTGGTCTTCCGCGCCGACGGCGGCATCCTCAACTGGGTGCTGCACTTCTTCGGCGCCGGGAACATCGACTGGGGCAACGGGGAGTGGACCTCCAAGATCGCCATCTCGGTCATCATCATCTGGCGGTGGACCGGCTACAACGCCCTGATCTACCTGGCGGCCATGCAGGCGGTCCCCACCGACCTGTACGAAGCCGCCTCCATCGACGGAGCGAGCCGGTGGCAGCAGTTCCGCAAGGTGACCATCCCCTCGCTGCGGCCCACGATCCTGTTCACCATCGTGATCTCCACGATCGGCTCGATGCAGCTGTTCGGTGAGCCGCTGCTGCTCCAGGGCGGCACCCTCGGCTCGATCGGCGGCAGCGAGCACCAGTACGAGACGCTCAGCATCTACCTCTTCAACTACGGCTGGAAGCTGGGCCACCTGGGTCCGGCGGCGGCCGTGGCCTGGGCCATGCTCGTCCTGCTGCTGCTCATCGCCCTGATCAACTGGATCGTCGGCCGGTTCGTGCGCAAGAGCGCGGCCTGACGGGAGCGACATCGATGACCACGACCAGTCCCACCACCACCGCGCCGGACCTCGCCCCGGCACCGCTTCCCACCGCCTCCGGAAAGGGCCGTGGCCGCTTCAAGATGGGAGCCGGCCAGCAGCTCAGAGGCGGTCCGTTCACCTACGTCGCCCTCGTCGTCGTCGGCCTCGGCTCGATCTTCCCGCTGTACTGGACCCTGGTGGCCGCCTCGCACGACCAGCAGCGGGTCCTGGACACGCCCCCGCCGCTCCTGCCGGGCGGCCGACTGTGGAGCAACCTCCAGGCGGCCTGGGACCAGGCCCACCTGGGCAAGGCCATCGTCAACAGCGTGATCGTGGCCGGCTGCATCACCGTCGCCACCCTGTTCTTCTGCACCCTCGCCGGCTACGCCTTCGCCAAGATGCGCTTCCGCGGCCGCGGTGTGCTGATGACCGCGGTCATCGCCACGCTGACGATCCCGCCCCAGCTCAGCGTCGTCCCGCTGTTCATGATGATGTCGGACATCGGGTGGGGCGGAAAGCTGGAGTCGGTGATCTTCCCGACCCTGGTCGGCGCCTTCGGCGTCTTCTTCATGCGCCAGTACCTGATCGAGGCCCTGCCGTACGAGCTGATCGAGGCGGCCAAGGTCGACGGGGCGAGCAACTTCCGCATCGTGTGGAGCGTGGTGCTGCCCGTGGCCCGGCCCGCGATGATGGTGCTGGGCATGCTCACCTTCGTCCAGGCGTGGAACGACTTCTTCTGGCCCTTCCTCGCGCTGAACCAGGAGAACCCCACCATCCAGGTGGCGCTCGGCCAGCTCAGCGCCTCCTACACCCCCGACCAGAGCATCGTCATGGCCGGTGCGCTGATCAGCACCCTGCCGCTGCTGCTGGTCTTCGTCATCTTCGGCAAGCAGATCGTCGGAGGGATCATGGCGGGCGCCGTCAAGGGCTGAGCCCCCGTCGGTGCCGCGGGGCCGGCCGTCACGGCGCCGGCCCCGCCCCGTGGCCGGCGCGCGCCGCGTCCCGCCGGCCCCGTCCTCGTGTCCGGTCCGGTACGCCCGCACAGCCCGCCCCGCGGCGGACCGTACCGGGCCGGACGCCCCACCGGGGCGCGCTCGCGCACCCCGCCCGCCCCCTTCCGCCACTGCCTCACTCCCGCACCGCCGGACCGCCGTCCGACGTCCGTTTCTCACCCCCCTTTGGGAGCGTTTCCACATGACCGCCGTACGACCCGAGACCACGGCCCAGCCGGCCTCGGACACCTCCTTCCCGACCGGCTTCGTCTGGGGTGCCGCCACCGCCGCCTACCAGGTGGAGGGCGCCGCCGCCGAGGACGGCCGCACCCCCTCCATCTGGGACACCTTCAGCCACACCCCCGGCAAGGTGCGCAACGGCGACACCGGTGACATCGCCGCCGACCACTACCACCGGTACCGCGACGACGTCGCCCTGATGAAGGAACTCGGCCTCAAGGCCTACCGCTTCTCCGTCTCCTGGTCCCGGGTCCAGCCCACCGGCCGCGGACCCGCGGTCGAGCGCGGCCTGGACTTCTACCGCCGCCTCACCGACGCGCTCCTGGAGGCCGGCATCACCCCCGTCGCCACCCTCTACCACTGGGACCTGCCCCAGGAGCTGGAGGACGTCGGCGGCTGGCCGCACCGCGACACCGCCCATCGCTTCGCCGACTACGCCGACATCATGGCCCGCGCCCTCGGCGACCGGGTCGGCGTGTGGACCACCCTCAACGAACCGTGGTGCTCGGCGTTCCTGGGCTACGGCTCCGGTGTGCATGCGCCGGGGCGGACCGACCCGGCCGCCACCCTGCGCGCCGCGCACCACCTGAACCTGGCCCACGGCCAGGCCGTCGGCGCGCTGCGCGCCGTCCTGCCGTCGTCCGCGCAGACCTCGATCACCCTGAACCTGCACCAGGTGCGCCCGCTCACCGACAGCCCCGAGGACGCCGAGGCCGCGCGCCGCATCGACGCGGTCGGCAACCGGGTCTTCACCGGCCCCCTGCTGGACGGCGCCTACCCCGAGGACCTGCTGGCCGACACCGCGCACCTGGTCGACTGGGGACAGCTGGTGCACGACGGGGACCTGGCGGAGATCTCCCGGCCCATCGACGTGCTCGGCGTGAACTACTACTCGCCGACCGTGGTCTCCCTGCCCGCCGACGGAACCGCCAGCACCCGCAACGACGGCCACGGCGCCAGCGCCCACTCCCCGTGGACCGGCTCCGAGCACGTCGCCTTCCACCTCGCCAACGACGACCTGACCGCCATGAACTGGGCCATCGACGCCAGCGGGCTGCACACTCTGCTGACCGGGCTGGCGGCCTCGCATCCCGAGCTGCCGCTGATGGTCACCGAGAACGGCGCCGCCTTCGACGACTACGTCTCCCCGGAGGGGCGGGTCAACGACCCGCAGCGGATCGCCTATCTCCACTCCCACCTGGACGCCGTCCGCCGCGCCATCGCCGACGGCGCCGACGTGCGCGGCTACTTCCTGTGGTCGCTGCTGGACAACTTCGAGTGGTCCTACGGCTATTCGAAGCGCTTCGGGGCCGTCTACGTCGACTACGCCACCCAGCGGCGCATCCCCAAGGCCAGCGCTCACTGGTACGCCGACGTGATCCGGAACAACGCCCTGCCCGCCTGACCGACGCGACGCGGCGGGTACGGCCGGCAGGCACCGGCCGTGCCCGCCGCCGTGGACGGAAGCGGAGGCGCCCCGGTCACGGCTGTTACATTCCTGGCCTGAACGGTGGTGAACGGAAGGCGGCGACCATGGCAGGCAACGGTGGGAGAGGCCGGGGCGGCCGGCGGCCGACCCTGGAAGAGGTCGCCGCCCGGGCCGGGGTCGGGCGGGGCACCGTCTCCCGGGTGATCAACGGCTCGCCCCGGGTCAGCGACGCCACCCGCGCCGCGGTGGAGGCGGCCGTCGCCGAACTCGGCTACGTGCCCAACACCGCCGCCCGCGCCCTCGCCGCCAACCGCACCGACGCCGTCGCGCTGGTCGTCCCCGAGCCGGAGACCCGGTTCTTCGCCGAGCCGTACTTCTCCGACATGCTGCGCGGGGTCGGCGCGGAACTCTCCGACACCGAGATGCAGTTGCTGCTGATCTTCGCCGGCAGCGACCGCGAGCGGCAGCGTCTGGCCCAGTACCTGGCGGCCCATCGCGTCGACGGGGTCCTGCTGGTCTCCGTCCACGCCGACGACCCGCTGCCGGACCTGCTCGCCCAGCTGGAGATCCCGGCCGTGATCAGCGGCCCCCGCTCCGCGGCCGAGTCGCTGCCCTCGGTGGACTCCGACAACTACGGCGGCGCCCGCTCGGCGGTGGAGCACCTGCTGGGCCGGGGCCGGCACCGGATCGCGCACATCACCGGCCGCCTGGACGTCTACGGCGCCCAGCGCCGCGTCGACGGCTACCGGGACGCCCTGCGGGACGCGGGCCACCCGGTGGACGAACTCCTCATCGAGCCGGGTGACTTCACCGACGAGGGCGGGCGCCGGGCGATGACGACCCTGCTCTCCCGCCACCCCGACCTGGACGCCGTCTTCGCCGGCTCGGACGTGATGGCGGCCGGAGCCCGGCAGGTGCTGCGCGAGGCGGGCCGCCGCATCCCCGACGACGTCGCGCTGGTCGGCTACGACGACTCCGCCATCGCCCGGCACATGGATCCGCCGCTCACCAGCGTCCGCCAGCCCATCGAGGAGATGGGCCGCGCGATGATCGACCTCCTGCTCACGGAGATCGCCGACCGCCGCCCGGCGGCGTCCCGTGGCCCGGACCGCCACCAGGCGGTCCTGCCGACGGAACTGGTGGTCCGGGCGTCGTCGTGACGTCCCGCACCGGCCGGACGCGCGGCCCCGGCCGGTGCGGGACGCCGGCACGGGCGGGTCCGGACAACGAAACAGCCGGTGACCCGTCCTACGACGGAGTCACCGGCTGATTACTCAGGGTGAGTGACGGGACTCGAACCCGCGACATCCTGGACCACAACCAGGTGCTCTACCAGCTGAGCTACACCCACCACGACCGGCTGTTCGAGGAGTGTTCTCCCCGACCGGCCGAGAAGAAGTCTACAGGGTCCGAAGGGGTGCTCGCGCACAGGTTTTCGCGCGGCCCCGGTGGCGGCTACCGAGCGGGCAGGACGTGCTTGGCGGCGATCGCCTTGGCGGTGTCGGAATCCGGTCCGGGCCGCGGCACGAAGATCGCCTCGCGGTAGTAGCGCAGCTCGGCGATCGACTCGCGGATGTCGGCGAGGGCCCGGTGGTTGCCGTTCTTCTCCGGACTGTTGAAATAGGCCCGCGGGTACCAGCGGCGGGCCAGCTCCTTGACCGAGGAGACGTCGACGATCCGGTAGTGGAGGTAGTCCTCCAGGGTCGGCATGTCCCTCAGGAGGAACCCGCGGTCGGTGCCGACCGAGTTGCCGCACAGCGGGGCCTTGCCGGGCTCCTTCACGTACTCCTTCACATACGCCAGCACCTGCGCCTCGGCGTCCTCCAGCGTCGTGCCGTTCTCCAGCTCGGCGAGCAGCCCGGACGCGGTGTGCATCTGACGCACCACCTCCGGCATCGTCTCCAGCGCCCGGTCCGGCGGGCGGATGACGATGTCCACCCCCTCGCCGAGTACGTTCAGCTCGGAGTCGGTGACGAGGGCGGCCACCTCGATGAGAGCGTCGTCGGACAGCGAGAGGCCGGTCATCTCGCAGTCGATCCACACCATGCGATCGTTCATGCGACCACCCTAAAGCGGGCCTGAGCTTTTGCGTGCCCCCTGTGCTCCGCGGGAAGCGCCGCCGTCCGGGATGCGAGGAAGGGGGCGGGATGATCCCGCCCCCTTACCGTCGCGCTCAGTTCCCGCTGCGCGGACCCGGCAGCAGGCCCACCGCGCCCGCCGCGGCGCGGCGGCTCTGGAGGGGGACCCCGCTGTCCCGGTGCTCGTGGAGCAGGGGCGCCGGGTTCACCGGGCCGGAGCCGGGCAGGCCCGTGGGCGCGCCCTGCTGGCCGGGCGGCGGCACGGCCGCTTCCGCCTCACCCGGCTTGTCGCCCTGCGGCCGGCGGGCCCGGTAGGCGGCCCGGTAGGCGGCGGGGGACGAGCCGAGCTGCCGGCGGAAGTGGCCGCGCAGGGCCACCGGCGAGCGGAACCCGCACCGGCCCGCCACCTCGTCCACGGAGTAGTCCGACGTCTCCAGCAGCCGCTGGGCCTGGAGCACGCGCTGCGTGATGAGCCACTGCAACGGCGCGCTGCCCGTCAGCGAGCGGAACCGGCGGTCGAACGTACGGCGGCTCATGTAGGCGCGTGCCGCCAGGGTCTCCACGTCGAACTGCTCGTGGAGGTGTTCCAGCGCCCAGGCGACGACCTCGGCGAGCGGGTCGGCGCCGATCTCCTCCGGTAAAGACCGGTCGAGATAGCGCTCCTGGCCGCCCGACCGGCGCGGCGGTACCACCAGGCGCCGGGCGAGCGCGCCGGCCGCCTCGTTGCCGTGGTCCGTCCGCACGATGTGGAGACAGAGATCGATTCCGGCCGCCGTACCCGCGCTGGTGAGCACGTCGCCGTCGTCGACGAACAGCTCGCGCGGATCGACGTGCACCGACGGATAGCGCTTGGCCAGTGTCGGCGCGTACATCCAGTGCGTGGTCGCCGGGCGGCCGTCCAGCAGTCCGGCGGCGGCGAGCACGAACGCGCCCGTGCACAGTCCGACGATGCGGGCGCCCTCCTCGTGCGCGCGGCGCAGCGCGTCCAGTGCTTCCTCCGGCGGCGGCGAGGTGATCGAACGCCAGGCCGGTACGACGACCGTCCCGGCGCGTGAGATCGCCTCCAGCCCATGCGGTGCGGTGAGTTCCAGGCCCCCTGTGGTCCGCAGCGGGCCTTCCTCGCCGGCACACACCAGAAGGCGGTAGCGCGGCACGCCGGCGTCCTGGCGGTCGATCCCGAACACCGACAGCGGAATGGAACTCTCGAAGATGGGGCCGCCGCTGAACAGCAGCACCGCGACGATCTCCTTGCGGCGTCGCCCGGACAGTTTCCGGGCTGCGGCGTCCGGCGAGGCAGTGGAGTCGTGGCTCATACTGCTAAGCCCCCCTCGGTGGTCGCGGCTCCTCGGTTGTGTCGCTCCTGCACGTTTCCCCTCGGTCCTGCACGAGTCCCCCGCCGTAAGACAGTCAAGATCGAATCTACTGGCTCCCGCGGTCGTGCGGTGACCAGTTCCACACGCGGCACATTGTCGACATGACAACTTGGCGTGAAGCATTCGATCACGAAGCGTTGCACTCGCGAGGCGTGCAGGGAAGTGCGCCTTGTCGCAGTGGCCAAACCGCGTAGGGTGCACAGCGGCCCGTAGGCCCTTTCCGTGCAGGTGGAACGGGGGTTGGAGGGTGGTTCGGACCCCTCCTGGTCGATATCCAGAAGTTGGCTGAAAAGCAGCGCTCGCAGGTGCGGAAACAGGTCAGTCGACCGGTGTCCGCTCCCGGGTGTGACGTCCGCCTCTTTGCGCGGCGCAACGCGCGGCGCACCGCTCGGAGCGGCGCAGCAGCACCCGGCAGGCCGCCGTGACCGCGGCGAGGCCCAGCGCGGTGCCGGCGGCGCCGGCCAGAGAGGTGCCGTACCAGAGGAGGACCACGGGCACGAGCACGCAGCTGAAGGCGGCCCAGCGGATCACATCGCCCGCGCTGTCCGGCGCGGGGCGCGGGTCGCGGCGGGGTCGGTCTCCGGGCATCTCGTACTCCCTGTGGCGGTGGCTCATCCCCGTTCAACGTCCGTCCGACCGGTCGGTCACCGAACGCGCATCTGTGAATCCTGTGCAAACCGCCTGTACGGGGCAGCAACCATTGCGTTACGGGCGCGGCTCGTGCATGCTCCGGTGAACCCCTGCGGACGTCGGGGGCCGCTCACGGAGCGTGCGCGGGATCTGGGCTCAGGAGGCGTGCCGCCGTACCCTTGGGGGTATGGGCTTGGGAAGATGTTTCCCGGACACAGCTCCGCAGCACGCTTCCGCCGCACACTGTCGTCCCATCCATAAAGGATCACAACGCCGAGACAGCCATGGCCGGTCACGAATTCTCCGAACCCGCGGACCGCAAGCGGCCGGTCGCCGACCCGACGGCGGCCGATCCCCTGGCGGCGGCGGAGTCACGCCCGTCCTGCGACCCCGCCTTCCGGCACGGAGTGGTCGTCGGCTTCGACGGCTCCACCTCCAGTGAGCGCGCCCTCGCGTACGCGATCGGCATGGCCCACCGTTCCCGTTCCGGTCTGATCATCGTGCATGTCGCCAACCGGCTGCCCACCACGGTGTGGGCCGGCTGCGAGCCGCCCGTCTTCGTGGACGTGCCGGACCACCGCACGGAGGTCCTGGGGCTGGAGCTGGCCTGTGCCGACTACCTGTCCGAGGTCCCGTGGATCCTGGTCGAGCGGGGCGGGGACATCTGTCATGAACTCGAAGAGGTCGGCCGTGAGTACGAGGCCGACGCGATCGTGGTCGGCTCCACGCACGGCATCGTCGGCCGGATCTTCGGCTCGGTCGCGGGACGGCTCGCCAAGCGGGCGCAGCGGCCCGTGATCGTCATCCCGTAGGCGCCCCCGCGGGATCTCACGCCTCGTCACATCCCTTTGTGCACACCTGAACTACTCACGCGTAAAAGGTGTTTGTGCCCTTGTGAAGGGCATATACCGGTCACCGCACAACTGCACATGCATGAAGGGAGCCCGCCGTGGACAACGACGTCTCTGCGGGAAGCGTGAGCACCGCCGTGGTCGGCCGACTGGCCCTGGCGATCACCTTGTTGGCATTCGGGCTCGGCACGACCGGCGTCATCGACGGCGTGGGTGCCTCCGACGCCGTGACCGTGGCCCACTACGTGGGCGGGGTCGCCCTCTTCCTCGTCGGCCTGCTGGCCCTGCGCGACGGCGCCTTCGGCGTCGGCTCCGTCGCCCTCGGCGCCCTGTGGTTCACCTGGGCCGTGTCGGACCACGGCTCGGCCAACGCGGCCGGGCTGTTCCTGCTGCTGTTCGCCCTGGTCGCCCTCACGCTGACCGTCGCCGGCGGGGACACCCTCGGTCAGCTCGTGCACGGGCTGCTGTTCCTGGCGATGGTGGTGCTGGCCGTGGCGGCCTTCGCCGACAGTTCCGCTCTCGCGAAGGTCGGGGGGTGGGTGGCCGTCGCCTCGGGGGCGGTGGCCTGGTACGCGGCGACGGCGGCGCTCGCCCACTGGCCGACGGCCCTTCCGGGGCGTGCTGCGGGCCGGGGGGTGACGGCCGCCGGCTGAGATCGAGCAGCACGGAAAGGACCCCCACGTGCAAGGTGGCACACGTGGGGGTCCGTTCTGTCCGCTACTCCACCGTCACCGACTTGGCGAGGTTGCGGGGCTTGTCTATGTCCCGGCCCAGGGCCTTCGCCGTGTGGTAGGCGAGGAGCTGGAGCGGGATGCCCATCAGGATCGGGTCCAGCTCGTCCTCGTTCTTCGGGACGATGATCGTCTCGTCCGCCTTCTCCTGGTGCTGGTGGGCCACCGCCAGGATCTTGCCCTCGCGGGCCTTGATCTCCTCCAGCGCCGCGCGGTTCTTCTCCAGCAGGTCGTCGTCGGGAACGATCGCGACCGTGGGGAGGGCCGGCTCGATGAGGGCCAGCGGGCCGTGCTTCAGCTCGGAGGCGGGGTAGGCCTCGGCGTGGATGTAGGAGACCTCCTTGAGCTTCAGGGAGGCCTCGCGGGCCACCGGGTAGCCCCGGACGCGGCCGATGAAGAGCATCGAGCGGGCGTCGGCGTAGCTCTCCGCCAGCTTCTTGATCTCCTCCTCCTGGTCCAGGATCTCGGTGATCTGCTGCGGCAGCTTGCGCAGGCCCTCGATGATCCGCTTGCCGTCGCGGACCGACAGGTCGCGGGTGCGGCCGAGGTGCAGGGCGAGCAGCGCGAAGGCGACCGTGGTGTTGGTGAAGCACTTCGTGGAGACCACGCAGACCTCGGGGCCCGCGTGGACGTAGATGCCGCCGTCGGCCTCGCGGGCGATCGCGGAGCCGACGACGTTGACCACACCGAGGACCCGTGCGCCCTTGCGCTTCAGTTCCTGCACGGCGGCCAGCACGTCGTACGTCTCACCGGACTGGGAGACCGCGATGTACAGGGTGTCGGGGTCCACGACCGCGTTGCGGTAGCGGAACTCGGAGGCGGGCTCGGCGTCGGCGGGGATGCGGGCCAGCTCCTCGATCATCTGGGCGCCGATCATGCCCGCGTGGTACGAGGTGCCGCAGCCGAGGATCTTCACGCGGCGGATCTGCCGGGCCTCGCGGGCGTCCAGGTTGAGGCCGCCGAGGTGCACGGTGGAGAACCGGTCGTCGATGCGGCCGCGCAGCACGCGGTCCACGGCGTCGGCCTGCTCGTGGATCTCCTTGTGCATGTAGGTGTCGTGGCCGCCCATGTCGTACGACGCCGCCTCCCACTCCACGGTGGTCGGCTCGGCCGAGGTGCGGGTGCCCTCGGTGGTGTACGTGCGGAAGTCGTCGGCCTTGAGGGTGGCCATCTCGCCGTCGTCCAGCGTCACTATCTGCCGGGTGTGGGCGACCAGGGCGGCGATGTCCGATGCGACGAACATCTCCTTCTCGCCGATGCCGAGGACGACCGGGGAGCCGTTGCGGGCCACCACGATGCGGTCGGAGAAGTCGGCGTGCATGACCGCGATGCCGTACGTGCCCTCGACCACCCGCAGGGCCTCGCGGACCTTGTCCTCCAGCTTCTCGGCCTGCGCGCGGGCGATCAGGTGGGTGAGGACCTCGGTGTCGGTCTCGGAGAGGAACTCGACGCCGTCGGCCTCCAGCTTGCGGCGCAGGTCGGCGGCGTTGTCGATGATGCCGTTGTGGACGACGGCGACCTTGCTGTCGGCCGACATGTGCGGGTGGGCGTTCACGTCGGACGGGGCGCCGTGGGTGGCCCAGCGGGTGTGGGCGATGCCGGTGGTGCCCTTGAAGCGCGCCGGGACCTTGGCCTCCAGGTCGCGCACCCGGCCCTTGGCCTTGACCATCTTCAGGCCGGGCGTCTTCGGGGAGGTGACGACGATGCCCGCGGAGTCGTAGCCGCGGTACTCCAGCCGCTGGAGGCCCTCCAGGAGGAGAGGAGCGACGTCACGCTTCCCGATGTATCCGACAATTCCGCACATATAGAGAGGTATCCCTTGGCTGTCACTGGGCCGGGCTGTCGCCGGCCGGGGGTTCCGGCTGGTTTCAGCCGTAGACCATGCGGCGCAGCTGCCTGAGCGTCAGCTCCGGCGGCGCCACCGCCCGGTACTTCAGGTCCGCCCCGATCCGTTCGAAGATCTCCGCGTTCACCAGGCCCTGGGCCTGGAGTTCGCGGTGGCGGCGACGGACGAAGTCCTGTGTCGTCTCGTCGAAGTAGGCGAGCACGTCCTGGACCACGCGCAGCGCCTCGCCCCGGCTGAGGGGCGTGGACCGCGTCAGGTGATCAACAAGTTCGTCGTGCACCCGGTAGATCCTGGAGTACCGGCGCCGGTTTCGCAAGAATCGTGCCCGATTCCGGGCAAGCGGCTGTTGAAACTCTTATGGGGCTCTGTTCGCGAGCTGTCCACCCCGCGTCCTGCGACTCGTTGCCCGAACGGACGAGTTTCAGACGCCATGGACATTCCTCGTATGGGAGTACCCGAGAAGCTGGCCGCGCGCATGAGCATGGCCGAGCAGCATGAGTACCTGCGCGCCAGATTCTCGCGGCGCACCATGATCAGGGGCGGCGCGGTCACGCTGGGCGCCGTCGCGGGTGGCGCGTTCGTGCCGGGCGCCACCGCCCAGGCGGCCGTGCCCACCCAGCGGACGGCCCCCGCCACGCAGCACGTCGACGGCGCCCTCGTCGCCCCCTTCGGCCGCCACCTCGCCTACGGCAACGACCCGCGCACCGAGATCACCGTCTCCTGGCAGGTCCCGGTCGCCGTCAAGAAGCCGTTCATCCGCATCGGCGCCCACCCCTGGGACCTCTCGCGCAGGATCGAGGCCGAGGTCCGCACCCTCCACACCCCGGCCGGTGTCGGCGCGAGCGGCGACCACACCCAGTACTACCTGCACGCCAAGCTGACCCACCTGCGCCCCGGCAAGACCTACTACTACGGCGTCGGCCACCAGGGCTTCGACCCGGCCGAGCCGCACCTGCTGGGCACGGTGGGCACGTTCACCACCGCCCCCGCGCACAAGGCGCCGTTCACCTTCACCGCCTTCGGCGACGAGGGCGTCGGCTACCACGGCCTGGCCAACAACAGCCTGCTGCTCGGCCAGAACCCGGCCTTCCACCTGCACGCCGGCGACATCGCCTACGCCGACCCGGCCGGCGCCGGCAAGACCGCCGACACCGGCTTCGACTCGCGCACCTGGGACTCCTTCCTCGCCCAGACCGAGTCGGTCGCCAAGCAGGTCCCGTGGATGCCCGCGTACGGCAACCACGACATGGAGGCCTGGTACTCGCCCAACGGCTACGGCGGCGAGGAGGCCCGCTGGACCCTCCCGGACAACGGCCCCGACAAGAAGAACCTGCCGGGCGTCTACTCCTTCGTCTACGGCAACACGGCGGTCATCTCGCTCGACGCCAACGACGTCTCCTTCGAGATCCCGGCGAACCTGGGCATATCCGGCGGAACCCAGACCACGTGGCTGGAAGGCCAGCTGAAGAAGTTCCGCGCCTCGAAGGACGTCGACTTCATCGTCGTCTTCTTCCACCACTGCGCCTACTGCACCTCCACCGCGCACGCCTCGGAGGGGGGTGTGCGCCAGGAGTGGGTGCCGCTGTTCGAGAAGTACACGGTGGACCTGGTCATCAACGGCCACAACCACCAGTACGAGCGCACCGACGTCATCAAGGCGGGCAAGGTCACCAGGAAGCTGCCGATCGGCGGCACGGCCTACCCCGAGACCGACGGTGTGGTCTACGTCACCGCGGGCGCGGCGGGCCGCAGCCTGTACGCCTTCTCCGCCCCGGACTCCTACGAGGGGCACGAGCACGAGACCGACTCCGTGGCCTCGTTCGTCAACACCAAGGACGGCAAGGTCAACGAGACCGTCGCCTGGTCCCGGGTGCGCTACCTCAACTACTCCTTCCTGCGCGTGGACGTCGCGCCCGCGCCGAAGGGGCGGCAGACCACGCTGACGGTGTCGGGCATCGCCGAGACCGGCGACCGCATCGACCACTTCACGGTGTCCCGCAAGGCCAAGTAGGCCTCCGCCTCGCGGGCGGTCCGCACGGCGCCCTCCTCACAGGCGCTTGAGGACCGCCCGCTTGGCCAGGGCGAACTCCTCGTCCGTCAGCACCCCGTCGCGGTGCAGCTCGCCCAGCTCGCGCAGCCGGCGCAGCAGGACGTCGTGGTCGTCCCCGGCGGGCTCCCCGCCCGGCCGGGGCGCATCCCGCGGTACCTCCGGCTCCGCCGCCGAGGGATGCGGCAGCCGCGCCTGCACCGCCGCCGCGACCAGGGCCATCAGCGGATCCTTCTTGAAGCCCCACAGCTCGACCGCGTTCGGGTCGTACTTGGGCGGCGCGGTGACCGGGGCCCCGCGCACGAGGAACCGCAGGTGCCCGTTCTCCAGACCGGCCGCCGGCTGCCACTCGACGCCGGTGATGTCCGCGAGCGGGATCGTGCGCGGCCCGGCGGAGGCCTTGGCCTCCTCGGTCTTCCAGTTCCACTCCAGCCGCACCCGCTCCCCGTCGAAGCCCGCCGTGCCGTCCCCGGCCGAGGCGGACACCGGCAGGGACGGGCCCGGCAGCAGGTACCCGTCGACCGGGTCCGGGGAAACACCGTCCAGCAGCAGGGCGTTGCGCACCTCGTCGGCCACGTACTCGGCGACGCCGTACCGGTCGGGCTCCACCGCCAGCTGGTACGGGTCGTGCGGCTCGGCGAGCCGGCCCCCGGTGGCGTGCAGCAACGGGTCGGCGCCGTCGCGCAGCCGCAGCCTCAGCCGCCCCGACTTCCGCCCCTGTTCGAAGGAGACCCCGGCCAACGCGCCGAGCGGTACGATGAGTTCGCCCAGCTCACGGCGGAGCAGGCCCACGTTCTTGTCCCGGCCCGGGGTGAGGCGCAGGGCGTCCCCGTCGAAGGCCCAAGTACCGTCCTTCTGGATGATTTCCGCCATGCGGGGATTGTTCCACCGGATCCGCGGGACAGTGGTCTCGACCATGTCTGACGGTCCCCCCTTCCGAAGGGAGCGCTTGTGAGACGGAACCACAGCACGACTCCCCGCCTGTCCCACGTCCTCGGTTCCCTGCTGCTGCTCGCGGCGGCCGGTGTCGTCGCCCTCGGCGCGGACAGCACGGCGCAGGCCGCCGCCCCGACCCCGCTGGACCGGGTGGTCCCGGCCCCGGCCTCGGTCACGCCGGGCGGAGCGCCGTACCGCATCACCCGGGACACCCGGGTCCGCGTCGACGGGTCCGCCGAGGTCCGCCGGATCGGCGCCTACCTAGCCGGCCTGCTGCGCCCGGCCACCGGGTACCCGCTGCCCGTCACCGACCACGGCACCGGCGGCATCCGGCTCAGCCTCACGCGGGGCGACTTCGGCGCCGAGGGCTACCGGCTGCACAGCGGCGCCGGCGGTGTCACCCTCACCGCCCGCACCCCCGCCGGCCTCTTCCACGGCGTGCAGACGCTGCGCCAGCTCCTCCCGGCGGCCGTCGAGGAGAAGACCGTCCAGCCCGGCCCCTGGCGGATCGCCGGCGGCACCGTGCAGGACCGCCCCCGCTACGCCTACCGGGGCGCCATGCTCGACGTCTCCCGGCACTTCTTCACGGTCGCCCAAGTCGAGCGGTACATCGACCAGCTGGCGCTGTACAAGGTCAACGAGCTGCATCTGCACCTCAGCGACGACCAGGGCTGGCGCATCGCGATCGACTCCTGGCCGCGCCTGGCCTCCTACGGCGGCTCCACCCAGGTCGGCGGCGGCCGGGGCGGCTTCTACACCAAGGCCGACTACCGACAGATCGTGCGGTACGCGGCCTCCCGCTACCTGGAGGTCGTGCCCGAGATCGACATGCCCGGCCACACCAACGCGGCCCTCGCCTCCTACGCCGAGCTCAACTGCGACGGCGTGGCACCCCCGCTGTACACCGGCACCAAGGTCGGCTTCAGCTCGCTGTGCGCGCCCAAGGAGGTCACCTACGACTTCGTGGACGACGTCGTCCGGGAGGTGGCCGCCCTCACCCCCGGCCGCTACCTGCACATCGGCGGCGACGAGGCGCACTCCACCAGCCACGCGGACTACGTGACGTTCATGGACCGGGTGCAGCCGGTCGTCGCCCGCTACGGCAAGACCGTCATCGGCTGGCACCAGCTCACCGGCGCGCACCCGGCGAAGGGCGCCCTCGCCCAGTACTGGGGCCTGGACGACACCAGCGCGGCGGAGAAGGCGCAGGTCGCCGAGGCCGCCCGGAACGGCACGGGCCTGATCCTGTCCCCGGCCGACCGGACCTACCTCGACATGAAGTACACCCGGAACACCGGCCCCGGTCAGGACTGGGCGGGCCTGGTCGAGGTGAAGCGGTCCTACGACTGGGATCCGGGCGCCTATCTCGCCGGGGTGCCGGCCTCGGCGGTCCGGGGTGTCGAGGCGCCCCTGTGGACGGAGAACGTGACGGACACCGCCGAGATCGAGTACATGACGTTCCCCCGGCTGGCCGGCGCGGCCGAGCTGGGCTGGTCACCGGCGTCCACCCACGACTGGAACGCCTACCGGGTGCGGCTGGCGGCCCAGGGCCCCCGCTGGGACGCCCTCGGCATCCACTACTACCGCTCGCCGCAGGTGCCCTGGCCGGCACGCTGACCGGAAGCCGACGGGCACCCCGCGGGACCGTACCGCGGGGTGCCCGTCAGGACCGTGGTGCCCTCAGAATCCGGCGATCGGGTTCTTGAGGGTGCCGACGAGCTGGAGCGCGCCGGAGGGGTCGGCGAGATCCACCATCTGCCTGTTGTCGCGCAGCTGGAGCCGGTTCAGGCAGGACAGCGCGAACTCAGGGGCGAACAGGTCGTACTGGCGGAACCGGTCGGCCAGTTGCGGGTTCGCCTCCTGGTACGCGCGGGTGACCTCGGCGACCGTGCGCCAGAAGGCGTCCTCCTCCAGGACCCCCTCGGCGGCGAGGCGGGCGGCGAGGAAGCGGAAGAAGCAGTCGAAGACGTCCGTGAAGACCGAGAGCAGCTTCTTGTCCTCGGGGACCTCGACGCGGATGCGCCGCACCTCCGGCGGCAGGACCGCGTCCGGGTCCATGACGGCGATCTCCTCGGCGATGTCCTTGTAGACCGCCCGCTGCACGGCCCCGTCCCGCAGCACCAGGATCGTGTTCTCGCCGTGCGGCATGAACACCAGGTCGTAGGCGTAGAAGCAGTGCAGCAGCGGGGTGTAGTAGGCCCGCAGGTACTGCCGCAGCCACTGGACCGGGGGCAGGCCCGAGCGTTCGATCAGCGCGCCCGCGAAGGAGGCGCCCTCGTGGTCCACGTGCAGCAGCGAGGCCATGGTGGCGAGGGTCTCGCCGTCCTTCAGCGAGGGCACCGGGCTCTCCCGCCACAGCGCGGCGAGCATCTTGCGGTACGGCGAGTGGCGGTCGGTGGCCCGCTCGTACTCCAGGTGCCGGTAGCCGACGGCGGCCCGCTCCCGGATGACGGACAGGCCGGTCGCCCTCAGCACCGGGTCGCTGTCGATCAGCTGGGCCAGCCAGTCGTTGATGGCCGGCGTCGCCTCCATGTAGGCGGCGGACAGACCCCGCATGAACCCCATGTTGAGGACCGACAGGGCGGTCTTCACATAGTGCTTGCGCGGATCGCTGGTGTTGAAGAAGGTGCGGATCGACTGCTGGGCCAGGTACTCGTCGTCGCCCTCGCCCAGGCAGACCAGCAGCTCACGGGCGACCTCGGCGGCGAACGTGACGCTGAGCTTGTTCCACCACTGCCAGGGGTGGACCGGGATGAACAGGTAGTCGGCGGGGTCCAGACCCCGGTCGGTGAGGACGGCACGGAACCGCTCCACCGTCTTCTCGCCCAGCTCGTCCCGCAGGAAGGACTCGTACTCGATCCCGGCACCGGCCGTGAACGCGGCCCGCGAGCGGTGCGCGGCCAGCCACACCAGCCGCACCGGGCTCGCCGTCTCCGGCGCGTACGACAGGTACTCGTGGACGCCGAAGCCGAGCCGCCCGTTGTTCGCGACGAAGCACGGGTGGCCCTCGGTCATCCCGGTCTCGATCGCCTGGAAGCCGCTCCGCGCCAGCTCGGCGGAGGTCGTTCGGGGCTTGGTGAGCTTGTAGCAGGTACCCGAGAGCGTGGAGGATATCTCCTCCAGGTAGACCGGCAGGACCTCGTCGCTCAGCCCCAGCGACTCCTTCAGCTCGATGAAGAAGTCCAGCGCTGCGAGCGGGAGTTCGGCGCCCTCACGGTGCCGGGTGAGGGAGCCGGGGTCGATCTCCCAGTGGTCCAGGGCCCGCCGCACGGCGCTGAACCGGTAGGTGGTGAGCCCGTCGTCGCTGCGGACGACGTACCGGCCGCCGTCCTCCTCGGGTGTGATCAGCCGTTCGTGCGCGAACTCGGCGAGCGCCTTGCGCAGCAGCAGCCGGTTGGCGGTCGCCCAGCGCTCGGGGGACAGATGGGCCACGGCGTCGGCGGGGGTCATGCGGTCACCGCCTTCTCGAACTGCTCGCGGGTGCAGAAGCTCAGCAGCGCCCGCTTCTCCGGCTTGTCGATCTCCCGCTCGGGCACGAACCCGACGGCCGCGTTCAGCGCGTGCACCGCCGTGTTGCGCACGTCCGGCTCGACGACGACCCGCCGCACCGCCGGGTCCTCGAAGAGGTGGGCCATGACGGCGGTGATGACGGCCCGGGTGAAGCCGTGCACGGGGGTGTCGGTGGCCGGGGTCAGGAAGTGCATCCCGACATCGCCCGGCCGCGGCTCGTACAGCCCGGCCAGCTCCCGGTGCGCGGGGTCGTACTTCTCCATCAGGAAGGCGGGCGTGCCGTCCCGCAGTCCGAGCAGGGCGTGGTGGTGTTCGTCCGCGGCGATCTCCTTGTAGGCGCGCTCGACGTCCTCCAGCCGTGCGTCCCGCATCATCCAGAACGCGGCCTTGGGATGGGTGACCCAGGAGTGCAGCAGCTCGGCGTCCGTCGGCGGGTCGACGGGACGGAACGTGAAGGCCATGGTCCTGCCGGTCATACCGCGAACTCCTGGAAGGCGATGGACTTCTCGACCGGGTAGTACTCCGTGCCGAGCAGCTCACGGATGATGTACGCGTTCCGGTACGCGCCCATGCCCAGGTCGGGACTGGTGATGCTGTGGGTGTGGACGCCGGCGTTCTGGAGGAAGACGCCGCGGCCGGTGGTGTCGATGGAGTAGTTGCGGGCGACGTCGAAGCGGCCGTGGCCGTCGAAGCGGAGCCGGTCGCGGACCGGGGCGAGGAAGGCCGGCGGGGTGTAGTGGTACCCGGTGGCCAGGACCAGGCCCTCGCTGCGGATCTCGAAGTCCTTGCCCTGCTCGTCCTGGTGGAAGCCGAGGGTGTACGTGCCGTCCTCGTAGGACGCCGTGCGCAGTGTCGCGTTGGTGAGCAGCCGGGTGGGGACCGGGCGGTCGCCGCTCTCGACGTTCTTCTGGTACAGCAGGTCGAAGATCGCGTCGACGAGGTCCGAGTTGATGCCCTTGAACAGGCCCTTCTGCTGCTTCTCCAGCCGGTAGCGGGTCTCCTCGGGCAGCGCCCGGAAGTAGTCGACGTAGTCCGGGGACGTCATCTCCAGGGTCAGTTTGGTGTACTCCAGCGGGAAGAACCGCGGGGAGCGGGTGACCCAGTTGAGCTGGTAGCCGTGGGTGTCGATCCCGGCGAGCAGGTCGTGGTAGATCTCGGCCGCGCTCTGACCGCTGCCGACGATCGTGAGGGACCTCTTGCCCAGCAGCTCCGCCTTGCGGTGCATGTACTGGGAGGTGTGCAGGAAGTCGCCGCCCAGCCCCTCGCAGGCCTCCGGCACGAAGGGGACCGTGCCGGTGCCGAGGACCAGGTGCCGGGCCCGGTAGGTGTCCCCGGTGCCGGTGCGCACGACGTACCGCTCGTCCTCGTACGTCACCTCGGTGACCGTGGTGCCGAAGCGGACGCTGCTCAGTTGGTTCGCGGCCCACCGGCAGTAGTCGTCGTACTCCACGCGCAGCGGGTAGAAGTTCTCGCGGATGTAGAACGAGTACAGCCTGCCCCTCTCCTTCAGGTAGTTGAGGAAGGAGTACGGCGAGGTCGGGTCGGCCAGGGTGACCAGGTCCGACATGAACGGGGTCTGGAGGTGGGCGCCGTCCAGGAACATGCCGGCGTGCCACTCGAAGTCGGGCTTGGACTCCAGGAAGACGCCGTCCAGCTCGGCGATCGGCTCGGTGAGGCAGGCCAGACCGAGGTTGAAGGGGCCGAGCCCGATCCCCACGAAGTCGTGGGTCGTGGTGTGGCTTTCAGGACGCGCGGTCAAGGGACTCTCCCAGGTACTGCTCGGCGTGGCCGGCGATCAGGTCGAGGACGGCGGCGATGTCGGCCGGCCGGGTCTCGGGGTTGAGCAGGGTGAACTTCAGGTAGTGGCGGGCGCCCACCTTGGTGCCCGCGACCACGGCGTCACCGGAGGCGAACAGGGCCTTGCGGGCGTGGAGGTTGGCGCGGTCGATCTCGGCCGGGTCGGTGACGGCCGCCGGGATGTAGCGGAAGACGAGGGTGGACAGCGTGGGCCGGACGACGACGTCGTAGCGGGGGTCGGCCGCGAGCAGCTTCCAGCCCTCCTGAGCCAGGTCGCAGACCTCGTCGAAGAGCCGCCCGATGCCGTCGGCGCCCATCGTGCGCAGCGTCATCCACAGCTTGAGGGCGTCGAAGCGGCGGGTGGTCTGGAGGGACTTGTCGACCTGGTTGGGAATGCGTTCCTGCGCCATGCTGCGCGGGTTGAGGTACTCCGCGTGGTAGGTGGCGTGCCGCAGGGTGGCCCCGTCGCGGACCAGTACGGCGGACGAACTGACCGGCTGGAAGAAGGACTTGTGGTAGTCGACGGTGACCGAGTCGGCGCGCTCGATGCCGGCGATGCGGTCCCGGTACCTCAGGGAGGCGAGCAGCCCGCAGCCGTAGGCGGCGTCGACGTGCATCCAGACGCCGTACCGGGCGCACAGCCCGGCGATCTCCGGGAGCGGGTCGATGGAGCCGAAGTCGGTGGTGCCGGCGGTGGCGACGACGGCCATGGGGATCAGGCCGTCCCGCGTGCAGCGCTCCAGCTCATGGGCGAGGGCGACCGTCTGCATGCGCTTGTCGTGGTCGACGGGGATGGCGACGACCGCGTCGGGGGCGAGCCCGAGCAGTTTCGCGGACTTCTTGACGCTGAAGTGGCCGGCCTCGGAGGCGAAGACGCGCAGCCGGCCGAGCCGGTCGCCCCCTTCCCGCCCCGGCTTGGCCTCCTCGCGGGCCAGCAGCAGCGCCTGGAGGTTGGACTGGGTGCCGCCGGAGGTGAAGACGCCGTCGGCGGCCGGGCCGAGGCCGACGCGGGCGGCCGTCCAGTCGATGAGCTTGCGCTCGATGAGGGTGCCGCCGGCCGACTGGTCCCAGGTGTCCAGCGAGGAGTTGACCGCGGAGAGCACGGCCTCGCCCAGCACCGCCGGGATGACGACCGGGCAGTTGAGGTGGGCGAGGTAGCGGGGGTGGTGGAAGTAGACGGCGTCCCGGAGGTAGACGTCCTGAAGTTCGTCCAGGACGGCGGTGGTGTCGCCGAGCGGACGGTCGAGGTCGATCGCGTCGATGGCGGGGGAGAGGGCGTCGACGGTGACGCCGGTGAACGGACGGTCGGTGGTGGCGAGTTGGGCCGCCACCCGCTCGACTCCTTCGGTCACGGAGCGGCGGTAGTGCTCCGCGGTGAGGCCATTGAGCAGGTGCGAGCGCATGTGGGGGTCCTCCGAGGGGACGGTCCGTGCGAGATCAACTTAGGTTAGCCTAACCTAACTTTTACGGAGCGGGGCATGGCTTGGCCCGTGACCGGCGTCACGAGGAGTCAGGTTTGTTCCGCGGTGCGGAGCTGTTCCTCCGTCATCCCCTGCCGCCAGTAGCCCACGAAGGTGACACGCCGCCGGTCCACCCCGCGCTCGCCGACGAAGTGCCGGCGCAGCGCCTTGACGTGGGACGACTCACCGGCGATCCACACGTACGCCCGTCCGGCGTCCGGCAGCGGGGCGGCTCGTACGGCGTCGACGGCCGTGGGGGACCCGTCGTGCCGTACGAGCCACGTGATCTCCGCGTCCGCCTCCGTGCGCACGTCCTGGATGTCACCGGCGTGCGGCACCTCCAGCCAGGCCCGGGCCCGGGTGCCGGCGGGCAGGGACTCAAGGATCGCGGTCGCGGCGGGTACGGCGGTCTCGTCGGCGCACAGCACGACGGGACCGGTGTCCTCGGGCGGGCGGAACCGGATCGCCCGGTTGTCGGCGACAGCCGGTCCGAGCAGCAGCACCCGGTCACCGGCCGCGGCACGGGAGGCCCAGCGGGAGGCGGGGCCGGCGGGCGTGGCCGCGCCCGGCTCCACGCCGTGCAGGACGAAGTCGATGTCGATCTCGTCGGGGTCCCGGCGCAGCGCCCGCAGCGTGTACGACCGCATCACCGCCCGCACGTCGTCCGGGAGTTCCCGCCACCCCTGCCACCACCCGTCGCCCAGCTCCAGCGGGACGACGGGTTCGGTCTGCCCGGGATGCGGCAGGAAGAGCGACAGGGACTGGTCCCGCCCGTCCGAGTGGAAGGCGTGCAGACCGGCTCCGCCGAAGGTGACCCGGACCAGGGACGGACCGAGCCGCCTCGTCCGTACGACCTGGAGGGCGAAGAAACGGAACGGGGCGGCTACGGCCGTCGTCATGGGGGCTCCTGAGGGTGGGGTCCAGGGCTTCGTCGGAGGTGCTCGCGGGTCAGCTGACCTTCTTGGCCTTCTCCAGGGCCTCCGCCAGGTTCGTCAGCAGCGGCACGCACTTGTCGTACGACAGGATGGGCTCGGGGGAGCGGGCGATGACCTGGCCGGCCTTCACCGCGGGGAGCTTCTTCCAGGTGGCCTTGGTGATGTCGGCGGGCTGGATGGCCGAGGTGCGGTCGTCCATCATGATGATGTCGGCGGGGTACTTGTCGACGTTCTCCCAGCTCAGCGACTCGTACCAGCCGCCGCCCTGCTTCTTGGCGCTCTCCGGCGGCTCCACGAAGTTCACACCGAGGGCCTTGAAGTACTCCAGGTCGATGGAGAGGTTGGTGCCGGAGACGTAGAACAGCTGGTCGCTGGCGCTGCCGGCCATCACCTTGATGCCGGGCTTGGCCTTGGCGGCGGCGCGCAGCCGGGCGGCGGCGTCCTCGAACCGCTTCTTGGCGTCGGTGACCTTCGCGGCCTTCATGTCCGCGCCGAGCGACGCGGCGAGGTCCCACATGCGCTGGAGCGGCTCGGTGAGCTGGCGGTCGTAGACGGAGATGCCGACGCTGGGGGCGAGCTGCGCGATCTTCTTCTTCGACTCCTCGGGGACGTACCAGAGGGTGCCGGCGTCGTCGAACATCGTGGAGATGAGCACGTCCGGGGCGAGGGAGGCGTACTTCTCGACGCTGAACTGGCCCCAGGCGTTGCCGAGGACCGTCACCTTGCTGACGTCCATGTCGCCGGCCTGGACGTCGGGCTTGCCGGCGGGGGTCTTCGTCGGGCCGAAGACCCCCTTCACCTGGATGCCGTAGTCGTACAGGGCGGCGCCGACACCGGTGAACGCGACGATGTTGGCGGGGACCTTGTCCAGCTTCACGGTCGTGCCGCGGTCGTCCCTGAAGGACCAGGGCCCGGACTTTCCGGCCTTCGCGTCCGTGCCCGAACCGCTGTCTTTGCCCTGGTCGTCCCCGCAGGCGGCGAGCGCGGCACCGAGTCCGAGGGCGCCGCCGGCGGCGAGCAGGCCGCGGCGAGTGAGGTGGGTGGCACGGGCGTGGGGCATGGGCATGACTGCTTTCGAACGGGGCGAGGCGCCCGCCGGACAAGTTCGAAGGTAGGTTAGCCTAACCTCAGCTGATGTCCAGGGGGCGGGTTCCTGCCCGTCCGACCGGAGCGCATCGTGCGGACGGCCGTCGGCGGGACCGGAGTTGGCGGTACGGCGGACAGGCCGGGGCCCGCGCGGCTACAGTCGACACCGCACGGCCGGCACAGCCGGCTGCGACGGGAATGGGTCCGACGTCCCTTTCGGGCGTGGTGGCCGGCGCGAGCCGACCCCGCGTCAATCGCGACAACCGCATACACGGCCTGTACGTCGGCAGGGCCTCAGTTGGTCATCCGTCTTCCGGGTGGTCGGCCTGAGACACCTGCCCTCGCGTACGCGGTCATCCCTCGGCTCGGCCACCCTCCGGCGCAGGAGGAACCCGAGCGTGGATCTGCAGATCATCCTGGCGGTTCTCGGCACGGCGGGCGTCGTGTCCGCGGCTCTGTCCGCTCTGAAGGGGCTTCTGGACCAGGTGCCCGATGTGATCCGGTCCTGGCGGCGCGTCGTGGACGAGGCCCGGCGTCCCCGCGCGGACGACGGCGGGGACAGTGCGCGATGACACGGGACCGGGCAGCCGGTGCCGCCGGTCCCGTGCGGGTGCCGGGCCCCGGGTCAGCTCACCAGGCCCAGCTCACGGGCGATCAGCATCCGCTGGACCTCGCTCGTGCCCTCGCCGATCTCCAGGATCTTGGAGTCGCGCCACATGCGGGCCACCGGGTACTCGTTCATGAAGCCGTAGCCGCCGTGGATCTGGGTGGCCTCGCGGGCGTTGTCGACGGCGACCGTGGAGGAGTACAGCTTGGCCAGGGCCGCCTCCTTCTTGAAGGGCTCGCCGGCCACCAGACGGCTGGCCGCGTCGCGCCAGGCGAGGCGCGCCGTGTGGGCCTTCATCTCCATGTCGGCGATCTTGAACTGGATCGCCTGGTTGGCGCCGATGGGCTTGCCGAAGGCGCGGCGCTCCTTGGCGTACTTGACCGACTCGTCCACGCACCCCTGCGCCAGGCCCGTCGCCAGGGCCGCGATGGCGATGCGGCCCTCGTCCAGGATGCGCAGGAACTGGGCGTACCCACGGCCCTGTTCGCCCAGCAGGTTGGCGGCGGGGACCCGGACGTCGGCGAACGACAGCTCACGGGTGTCCGACGCGTTCCAGCCGACCTTCGAGTAGGGCGCGGCCACCGTGAAGCCCGGCGTCCCCGACGGGACGATGATCGCGGAGATCTCCGGCCGGCCGTCCGGCTTGCGGCCGGTGACGGCGGTGACGGTCACCAGCCCCGTGATGTCCGTACCCGAGTTGGTGATGAAGCACTTGGTGCCGTTGATCACCCACTCGTCCGTGTCCGGGTCCAGGCGGGCCGTCGTGCGGGTCGCCCCCGCGTCACTGCCGCCGTCGGGCTCCGTGAGGCCGAACGCGCCCAGGATCTCGCCCGCGCACAGCCGGGGCAGCCACTCGCGCTTCTGCTCCTGCGTGCCGAACAGGTGCAGCGGCATCGCGCCCAGCGACACCCCCGCCTCCAGGGTGATCGCCACCGACGAGTCGACGCGGGCCAGCTCCTCCAGCGCGATGCCGAGCGCCAGGTAGTCGCCGCCCATACCGCCGTACTCCTCCGGGAACGGCAGCCCGAACAGGCCCATACGGCCCATCTCCCGGACGATCTCGTACGGGAACTCGTGCCGCTCGTAGAAGTCGCCGATCTTCGGCGCCACGACATCGTGCGCGAACTCCTCCACCGTACGGCGGAGGTCCTCCAGCTCGGGGCTGAGACGGTGGTCCATGCTGATCACTGGTCCTTGTGGGAGAGAGCGCGGACGGTACGGGACGGGCTGGGCCGGCCCAGCTGTTCGGCCATCCACACGCTCGTGGCGGTCAGACGGCCGAGGTCGACCCCCGTCTCGATGCCGAGCCCGTGCAGCATCCAGACGAGGTCCTCGGTGGCGAGGTTGCCGGTGGCGGACTTGGCGTACGGGCAGCCGCCCAGGCCGCCGGCGGAGGCGTCGACCGTGGTGACGCCGTGCTGCAGCGCCGCCAGCGTGTTGGCGAGCGCCTGGCCGTAGGTGTCGTGGAAGTGCACGCCGATCACCTCCGTCGGCACGCCCCGCTCGTTCAGCAGGCCGAGCAGCTCGCGCACCTGACCGGCCGTGGCCACGCCGATGGTGTCGCCGAGGCTCAGCTCGTCGCAGCCCATGTCCCGCAGGGCCGTGCAGACCCGGGCCACCTGGTGCGGCGGCACCGCGCCCTCCCACGGGTCGCCGAAACACATCGACACATAGCCGCGCACGTGCACGCCCCGGTCCTTGGCCTCGCGCACCACCGGCTCGAACACCGCGAGCGACTCGTCCAGCGTGCGGTTGAGGTTGGCCTTCGCGAAGGACTCGGTGGCACTGGCGAACACGGCGACGCGCCCGGCGCCGAGGGCCAGCGCCCGGTCCAGGCCGCGCCGGTTGGGCACCAGCACCGGCAGGGCCACCCCGGGAAGGTCGCTCACCTGCGGGAACAGCTCCTCGGCGTCCGCCAGTTGGGGCACCCACTCGGGGTGCACGAAGCTGGTCGCCTCGATCGTCGTCAGACCCGCGTCGGCCAGCCGCCGGATGAACTCCGCCTTCACCGCCGTCGGCACGGCCGTCTTCTCGTTCTGCAACCCGTCGCGCGCGCCGACCTCGTGGATCCGCACCCGCGCGGGCAGGCCCGGGGCCGGTACCACCATGGGCAGACCGCCGACGCTCATTCCGCCGCCTCCTTCGGGGCGATGACGGCCAGCACCTGGTCCATGGCGACCGTCGTGCCCGGTGTCACGTCCAGCTCGGCGACCGTGCCGGCGTGCGGGGCGGAGATGACGTGCTCCATCTTCATCGCCTCCACCACCAGCAGGCTCTGCCCGGCGGTCACGTCGTCGCCTACGGCCACCTTGACCACCGTCACCGTGCCGGGCATGGGCGCGGTCAGCGAGTCGGCGCCCGCGTGGGCGGCGCGGTTCAGCGACGCGGCCACCGGGTCGTGGTCGCGCACCTGCCAGGCGTCCCCGTCCCGGCCGATCCAGTCACCGGCCCGGTGGAAGGTGTGCCGGACGCCGTCGAGGGTGACGGTCACGCGGTCACCGGTGACGGTGTGGGTACCCCGGGGCGTGTACGTCACCGGGTCCTGCACCCGCAGCGGGAAGGCGGGCGGCTTCGGGGTGCCGCCGAGGCGCCACCCGCTCGGCACCGAGAAGGGGTCGGTCCAGCCCTGGGCACGCGGCTCCAGCCGCTCCAGGCGTACGGCCGCCGCCGCCTCGTAGACCTCCTCGGGCACGTCCGCGGGGACCAGGTCGTCCACGACACGCTCGACCAGGCCCGTGTCCAGCTCGCCCGCGACGACCGCCGGATGCGCGAGCAGCCGGCGCAGGAAGCCCGCGTTGGTCTGCACGCCCAGCGTGACCGTCTCCGCGAGCGCCGAGCGGAGCTTCCTGAGCGCCGTCTCGCGGTCGGGGCCGTAGGCGATCACCTTGGACAGCATCGGGTCGTACAGGCTGCCCACCTCGGTGCCCTCGGTGAGCCCGGAGTCGGTGCGCACGCCGTCGCCCTGCGGTTCGCGCAGCAGCAGGACGGTGCCACCGGACGGCAGGAACCCGCGCGCGGGGTCCTCCGCGCAGATCCGGGCCTCCACCGCGTGGCCGGTCAGCCGCACGTCCTCCTGCGCGAAGGCCAGCGGCTCCCCGGCGGCCACCCGCAGCTGCCACTCCACCAGGTCCAGCCCGGTGACGAGTTCGGTGACCGGGTGCTCCACCTGGAGACGGGTGTTCATCTCCATGAAGTAGTACTGCGAGGGATCGCCGCCCGGGACGATGAACTCCACCGTGCCCGCGCCCCGGTACCCGCACGAGCGCGCCGCCTGCACGGCCGCCTCGCCCATCGCGGCCCGGGTCCGCTCGTCGAGGAGCACGCTCGGCGCCTCCTCGATGATCTTCTGGTGGCGCCGCTGGAGGGAGCACTCGCGCTCGCCCAGGTGGACCACGTTGCCGTGGCCGTCGGCCAGCACCTGGATCTCGATGTGCCGGGGCCGGTCGACCCACCGCTCCACCAGCAGGGTGTCGTCGCCGAAGGAGGCGCGGGCCTCGCGGCGGGCGGCGGCGATCTCCTCCTCCAGCACGGTCATGTCCCGCACCAGCCGCATGCCCTTGCCGCCGCCGCCGGCGGAGGGCTTGAGCAGCACGGGGGCGCCCAGCGCGCGGGCCGCCTCGGCCAGCTCCGGGTCCCGGCCGCCCGGCACCACCGGCACCCCGGCCGCCTGCACCGTCTCCTTGGCGCGGATCTTGTCGCCCATGAGCGCGATCGCGTCCGCCGGCGGGCCGATGAACACCAGCCCCGCCTCCTCGCAGGCGCGCGCGAAGGCGGCGTTCTCCGCGAGGAAGCCGTAGCCGGGGTGGACGGCCTGGGCGCCGGTGCGGGCGGCGGCCTGAAGCAGCCGCTCCACCGACAGATAGCTCTCGGCGGCCGGCGCCGGACCGATCCGTACCGCCGTGTCGGCCTCCCGGACGTGCCGCGCGTCGGCGTCGGCGTCGGAGAAGACCGCCACCGAGCGCACGCCCAGCGAGCGGAGCGTACGGATGACGCGTACGGCGATCTCGCCCCGGTTGGCCACCAGCACTGTGTCGAACACGGTTCCCCTCCTCACATCCGGAAGACGCCGAACTGGGGGTCTCCCAGGGGCGCGTTGGCGCAGGCCGTCAGGGCGAGGCCCAGCACCTGACGGGTCTCAAGCGGGTCGATGACGCCGTCGTCCCACAGCCGGGCGGTGGCGTAGTAGGCGTTGCCCTGGCGTTCGTACTGCGCGCGGATGGGCGCCTTGAAGGCCTCCTCGTCCTCGGCGGGCCACTGCTCGCCGCGCGCCTCCAGCTGGTCCCGCTTGACGGTCGCCAGCACGGACGCGGCCTGCTCGCCGCCCATGACGGAGATCTTGGCGTTGGGCCACATCCACAGGAACCGGGGGGAGTAGGCCCGGCCGCACATCGAGTAGTTGCCCGCGCCGTACGAGCCGCCGACGACGACCGTCAGCTTCGGCACGCGCGTGCAGGCGACCGCGGTCACCATCTTGGCGCCGTGCTTGGCGATGCCGCCGGCCTCGTAGTCCTTGCCGACCATGAAGCCGGAGATGTTCTGGAGGAACACCAGCGGGATGCCGCGCTGGTCGCACAGCTCGATGAAGTGGGCGCCCTTCTGGGCGGACTCGGAGAACAGGATGCCGTTGTTGGCGACGATCCCGACCGGGTGGCCGTGGATCCGCGCGAAGCCGGTGACCAGGGTCTGCCCGAACTCGCTCTTGAACTCGGCGAACCGGGAGCCGTCGACCACGCGCGCGATGATCTCCCGGACGTCGTAGGGGGTGCGGGAGTCGACGGGGACCGCGCCGTAGAGCCCGTAGGGGTCGACCTTCGGCTCGGTGACCGGCGCGACCTCCCAGGGCGGGGACTGCCGGGCCGGCAGCGTGGCGACGATGGTGCGGACGATCCTGAGGGCGTGGGCGTCGTCCTCGGCGAGGTGGTCGGTGACGCCGGAGACCCGGGAGTGGACCTCGCCGCCGCCCAGCTCCTCCGCCGTGACGACCTCGCCGGTGGCCGCCTTCACCAGGGGCGGGCCGCCCAGGAAGATCGTGCCCTGGTCGCGGACGATCACGGCCTCGTCGCTCATCGCCGGCACGTACGCCCCGCCGGCCGTGCACGAGCCGAGCACGGCCGCGATCTGCGGAATGCCCGCGCCGGACATCCGGGCCTGGTTGTAGAAGATCCGCCCGAAGTGGTCCCGGTCCGGGAAGACCTCGTCCTGCATCGGCAGGAAGGCCCCGCCGGAGTCGACCAGGTAGACGCAGGGCAGCCGGTTGTCGAGGGCCACCTCCTGGGCGCGCAGGTGCTTCTTCACCGTCATCGGGTAGTACGTGCCGCCCTTGACCGTGGCGTCGTTCGCGACGATCACGCACTCGCGCCCGCTGACCCGCCCGATCCCGGCGATCACCCCGGCGGCCGGGGCCTGTCCCTCGTACATCCCGTCGGCCGCGAGCGGGGCCAGCTCCAGGAAGGGCGAGCCCGGGTCGAGCAGCGTGTCCACCCTGTCCCTGGGCAGCAGCTTGCCGCGCGCGGTGTGCCGGGCGCGCGCCTTCTCGCCGCCGCCGAGGGCCGCCGCGGCCAGCTTGGCGCGCAGCTCCTCCACGAGGGCGAGATGAGCCTGTTCATTGGCCCGCCAGGCCTCCGACGCGGGATCTGCCGCGCTCTGAAGCTCCGGTGCCTCCTGCATCCTGCGGTTCCCCTCACCGGTGATCGAACCTGTTAATGAGCGTTAACCATTGCCATCAGGTTAACGACCGCTAACCTCGCTGTCTAGAATTGTCGGCATGGTCACCAGAACCGACGCCCCCACCCGCCGTGAGCAGATCCTCAAGGAGGCCGCCCGGCTGTTCGCCGAGCGCGGGTTCCACGGCGTCGGTGTCGACGAGATAGGCGCCGCGGTCGGCATCAGCGGCCCCGGTCTCTACCGGCACTTCCCCGGCAAGGACGCGATGCTCGCCGAGCTGCTGGTCGGCATCAGCGGACAGCTGCTGACCGGGGCCAAGCGCCGGGTGGCGGAGGCCGACGGGGTCCCCGCGACCCGCGTCCTCGACTCCCTGATCGAGGGCCACATCGACTTCGCCCTGGACGACCGCCCGCTGATCACCCTGCACGACCGCGAGCTGGACCGCCTGCGGGACAGCGACCGCAAGCTGGTCCGCCAGCTCCAGCGGCAGTACGTGGAGCTGTGGGTGGAGGTGGTCCGCGCGGTGTACCCGGGCCTGACCGAACCGGCCGCCCGCTCGGCCGTCCACTCGGTCTTCGGCCTGCTCAACTCCACCCCCCACCTCGGCCGCGCCGGCACGCTCCCGGGCCGGGGCACGACGGCGGCCCTGCTGCACCGCATGGCGCGGGGTGCGTTCGAGGCGGCGGGCGAGCAGTAGCCCGACCGGGCTGTCCGCGCAGGTCAGCGGCATGGTCTGATTCCCCCTGCACCGATGGAAGGGGGAGCCGTGAGGACCGACACGGCCGGGGGAGTGACGGGTTCGAGCGTGCTGCGGGGGCTGACCGCGCTCGCCGTGGCGGCGGCACTGACGGCCGCCGCCGGGGGTGACCGGGCGCGGGGCTACGCGCAGGGCGACGGCATCGCCCTGCCGGCGGAGGCCACGTTCAGCGTCGGCTACGAGCACGCGCGGGTGGGCGCCGAGTACTGGGTCAGCACGCCGCTGCCCCGGAACGGCACGGCGGAGCCGCTCACCGTGCTGCGCGTGCTGCGGGTGCCCCGGGGGCTCAAGGTGGTGCGGTACGGGGGCGTCACGCTCGACCAGGCCGGCGGCTACGCCATCGGGGTCACCCGGGATCTGCGGGCCGGCCCCGCCCGGCCGTTCGCGGTGGCGCCGCACGGCCGGGCCGGCGCCTACTTCCATGTCCGCGTGCGGGTGACCGGGCCCGTGCGTGGCACGCTCTCGGGATGCCGGTTCTTCTACCGGCAGGGCGCCGTGGAATACCGGCAGGACGTCGGCTGCGAGACGGACATCCGGCTCGGCCCGCCCTTGCGGGGAGCGTGACGAGCGTTACGGCGGGACCCCCCTGGACGGGGCTCCGTACTCGCCGGTACGGTGAGTGAGCAAGCGCTTAGACATGCCGATGTCAGGTACGTGGAGGTGGCGGCGTGCGCCGTACGGTGTTCAACGAGGATCACGAGGCGTTCCGGGAGACCCTTCGCGCCTTCATCGAGGCCGAGGTCGTCCCGGTCTACGACGAGTGGTTCGCCGCCGGCCAGGCGCCGCGCGACTTCTACTACAAGCTCGGCGAGCTGGGCATCTTCGGCATCAGCGTGCCCGAGGAGTTCGGCGGCGCGGGCCTGGACACCCACAAGTTCGAGGCCGTCCTCTACGAGGAGACCGCCCGCGCGGGCGTGCAGTTCGGCGGCTCCGGCGTGCACGTGCTGCTCGCCCTGCCGTACATCAAGATGCTCGCCACCGACGAGCAGAAGAAGCGCTACCTGCCGAAGTTCGTCACCGGCGAGGAGATGTGGGCCATCGCGATGACCGAGCCGGGCACCGGCTCCGACCTCGCGGGCATGAAGACCACCGCCAGGCTCTCCGAGGACGGCACGCACTACGTCCTCAACGGCGCCAAGACCTTCATCACCGGCGGTGTGCACGCCGACAAGGTGATCGTCTGCGCCCGCACGGCCGCGCCCACCGCCGAGGACCGCCGCCACGGCATCTCCCTGTTCGCCGTGGACACCAAGTCCGAGGGCTACTCCATCGGCCGCAAGCTGGACAAGCTGGGCCTGCGCACCTCCGACACCGCCGAGCTGGCCTTCGTCGACGTCAAGGTCCCGGTCGAGGACCTGCTCGGCGAGGAGAACAAGGGCTTCTCCTACCTCGGCCACAACCTGGCCTCCGAGCGCTGGGGCATCGCCTTCGGCGCCTACGCCCAGGCCAAGGCCGCCGTCCGCTTCGCCAAGCAGTACGTGCAGGAGCGCACCGTCTTCGGCAAGCCGGTCGCCCACTTCCAGAACACCAAGTTCGAGCTGGCCGCCTGCCAGGCCGAGGTGGACGCCGCCGAGGCCGTCGCCGACCGCGCCCTGGAGGCCCTGGACGCCGGTGAGCTGACCCCCGCCGAGGCCGCCTCCGCGAAGCTGTTCTGCACCGAGGTCGCCCACCGCGTGATCGACCGCTGCCTCCAGCTGCACGGCGGCTACGGCTACATGAACGAGTACCCGATCGCCCGCCTGTACGCGGACAACCGCGTCAACCGCATCTACGGCGGCACCAGCGAGATCATGAAGACGATCATCGCCAAGGACATGGGCCTGTAGGACGCCGGTAACGACTGGCCGGTACAACTACCACCCATGAGCCAGGCACTCCAGGATCTCCTCGATCTGCTCGACCTGGAGCAGATCGAGGAGAACATCTTCCGCGGCCGGTCCCGCTCCGCCGTCGTCCCCCGCGTCTTCGGCGGGCAGGTCGCGGCACAGGCGCTGGTCGCCGCCGGGCGGACGGTCCCCGCGGACCGGCCCGCCCATTCCCTGCACGCGTACTTCCTGCGCCCCGGCGACCCCGGCGCGCCCATCGTCTACACCGTGGACCGCATCCGCGACGGCCGGTCCTTCACCACCCGCCGGGTGGTCGCCGTCCAGCACGGCAAGCCGATCTTCCACCTGTCGGCGTCCTTCCAGACGTACGAGGACGGCCTGGACCACCAGGCGCCCATGCCCGCCGCGCCCGACCCGGCGACCCTGCCGACCTCCCAGGAGCGGCTGCGCGGCTACGGCCACCTCGCGCCCGACGTGGTGGAGCGGTTCCTGGAGGCGCGCGAGGCGATCGACCTCCGCTACGTGGACGAGCCGCCGTACGGGCGCTACGGCGAGCCGCGCGAGCCGCACTCGCAGGTGTGGTTCCGCACCAACGGCAAGCTGGACGACGACCCCCTGCTGCACGTCGTCCTCGCCACCTACGTCTCCGACATGACCCTGCTCGACTCCGTGCTGCTCGCGCACGGGCGCGGGGGCTGGGCCGTCGGGGACGTCGTCGGGGCCTCCCTGGACCACGCGATGTGGTTCCACCGGCCCTTCCGGGCCGACGAATGGCTGCTGTACGACCAGGAGTCACCGTCCGCGCACGGCGGTCGCGGCCTCGGCCAGGCGCGCATCTACACCCAGGACGGGCGGCTCGCCATCTCGGTCATCCAGGAGGGCGTCGTCCGCGTGCCGAGACGGCCGTGACAGGGGTGCTCTCCGAGATGACGCGTGACCTATGTGGGACTAGGCTCTCTGAGTGAAAGCCCGCAGTGAGCGGCATGCCCGGCAGACCCGTGTGTGAGGTGCCCGGCGACCGTTTCGGTTCCGACCGGCTGCGGTGACATCTGAAGACCGCGCCGCATTCTTCCCCTTTCGCAGCGGCGACGGCCATCCACCTCGCGCCTCCCCCAGGGAGCCGTGAGAGACGATGGAGATGGAAGGTATTCCCATGCGATCACAGCGCGCGAGGCGTCTTGTCGCGATTTCCGCCAGCGGTCTGCTGCTGGCCGGCGGAGCCGCGATCGGCACCGCCGGAACCGCCTCTGCCTCGACCCACACCGACCACAGTTCCTACAGCTGGAACTGGGGCGACGATGACGACGACAACGGCTACGGCGGTGACCACGGCGGCTACGACAACGGCTACGGCGGTGACCACGGCGGTGGCGGCGACCACGGCGGCTACGGCGGCGACCACGGCGGTGGCGGAGGCCACGGCGGTGGCGGAGGCCACGGCGGTGGCGGAGGCCACGGCGGTGGTGGCGGCGGTCACGGCGGCGGCGGTGGCGGTCACGGCGGCGGTGGCGGCGGTCACGGCGGCGGTGGCGGTGGCGGTGGCCACTGAGCCGACCGGCGACTGACGACGTGCGGCCCCGTTCCACGGGGCCGCACCTCAGTTGTGAGGGAACACCGGGCGCCCCGCGTGACGCGACGTCAGGCGAGACCCGCCGCGGCGAGCAGATACGCCGTCATCGGGTCGTAGTGACGCGGGCTCACCACATGGTCGTCCAGCGGGACGACGACCTGCACGGTGCCCTCGGACTCGGCGAGGAACAGCGCCGGGTCGTTGCAGTCGGCGTACCCCATGGAGTCGACCCCGTGCTGTCCCGCGTACCCGGCCCAGCCGTGGTCGGCGACCACGAGGTCCGGCAGCGGGCGCCCCTCCCGCTCAAGTCCCGTCAGAACGGCCCGCATCGGCTCACCGGAGTGCGTGTGCCACAGCGTCGCCCCGTGCTCCAGCACGGCCACGTCCGCGAACTGCATCACGTATCCCTCGTCGGTCTGGAGCCCGTCCGGGATGACGACGATCTCGCAGCCGGCGGCGCGCAGCGCGGCGGCCGTGGCCCGGTGGACGTCCAGCAGTCCGCCCGGGTGCCCGGTCGCGAACAGCACCCGCTGCCGGTCCTCGGCCGCCTTGCGCAGCCGCGCCGCCATGCGGTCCAGGGCGTCCACGGTCAGCTCGGGGTCGATGGTGTCCTGCCCGTACCGGTACTCCGGGTCGTCGTTGACACCCACCCGCTCGGCCATGACCGCGAGCACGTCCTGCTCGTCCGTCCAGCGGTCGCCCAGCTCCAGGCCGAGCCAGAAGCCCCGGACACCGTTGGCGAGCTGACGGTAGTGGGAGAGGTTGTTCTCGCGGGGCGTGGCGACGTCCCCCGCGATACGCGTGCGCACCAGGTGGTCGACGAGCTGGGCGCGGCTGGGTGTCCCGGATATCGGCATGCCTCCCATTGTGGTGCAGCGCACGGCGCGCGTCCTCGGCATACCGCCCGCTGGGACGGGGGTCACTCGGCGCTCCGTCAGTCACGGCGCAGCGCGAACCACAGCTCCATCCGCACGTCCGGATCGTCCAGGTCGGCGGCCAACAGGGCCGCGCAGCGGGCGATCCGCTGCCGCACGGTGTTGCGGTGCACGTCCAGCGCCACCGCCGTACGGTCCCAACTGCCGTGCAGGGACAGCCAGGTGCGCAGGGTGTCGGCGAGCGCGGCCTGCCCCGCGAGGGGCGCGAGCAGCGTACGGGCGTGGGTCTCGGCGTCCGCCCGCGGCACCAGGTCCGCGAGCGCCGGCCGGGCCGCGTGCCGGACCAGCGGGGTGCGGG
>NZ_JBEXKG010000023.1:0-73083 GCF_040609555.1 Streptomyces sp. NPDC004658 | reverse complement strand
GCCGCCGCGATGGCCGCGAGCCGCACACCGCGGGCCCGCCGGGCGGCGGCCCGCGGCCTGGTCTCGCTCGGCCTGGCCTCGCTGACGATCAACACCCTCGGCAAGCGGTCGGTGCGCCGGGCCCGGCCGGTGCTGGACCCCGTGCCGCTGGTGCGGCAGCTGAAGCGGCAGCCGATCACCACGTCCTTCCCGTCCGGCCACGCGGCGTCCGCCGCCGCCTTCGCGACCGGCGTCGCCCTGGAGTCCCCGGCGTGGGGCGCGGCGGTGGCCCCGGTGGCGTTCTCGGTGGCGATGTCCCGGGTGTACACGGGGGTGCACTTCCCGAGTGACGTCCTGGCCGGGGCGGCGCTCGGCGCGGGCGCCGCCCTCCTGGTACGGCGGCTGGTCCCGACCCGCTCCCAGATCCGGCGGCCCGCCCGCCCGCGCGCCGCGGCGCCCGCGCTGCCCGAGGGCGACGGCCTGGTGGTGGTCGCCAACCGGGCGTCCGGGACGGCGGACCGGGTGCGGGCGCTGCACGACGCGCTGCCGAGGGCGGAGATCGTCGAGTGCGCGCCGGAGGAGGTCGCGGACGAGCTGGAGAAGGCGGCGGCCCGGGCCCGGGTGCTCGGGGTGTGCGGGGGTGACGGCACGGTGAACGCGGCGGCCGTGGTCGCGCTGCGGCACGGTCTGCCGCTCGCGGTGCTGCCGGGCGGCACCCTCAACCACTTCGCCTACGACCTGGGCGTGGAGGACGAACGGCAGCTGGCGCAGGCCGTCCGGCACGGCGAGGCGGTCCGGGTGGACGCGGCGCGGTTCACCACCCGGGACGCGCAGGGGCTGTTCCTCAACACGCTGAGCCTCGGGGTGTACCCGGAGCTGGTGCGCGCGCGGGACGGCTGGTCGCACCGGATCGGCGGCTGGCCGGCCGGGGTGCTCGGCGCGCTCCGTGTGCTGCGCGCCGGCCGGCACCCGCTGGAGGTGGAGCTGGGCGGTGAGCGGCGGCCCCTGTGGCTGCTGTTCGTCGGCAACGGCGTCTACCACCGCATGGGCCTCACGCCGGGCCGTCGTACCGACCTGTCGGACGGCCTGCTGGACGTGCGGGTGGTGCACGGCAACGGCAGGCCCGCGCTGCGCCTGCTCACGGCGGCGGTCGCGGGCCCGCTGACCCGGTCGCCCGGGCACGCGGCGGTCCAGGTGAACCGGCTGCGGCTGACCGGCATCGCCCCGGACACCCCGCTGGCGTACGACGGTGAGGTGACGGCGGTGTCGGGTGAGATGGCCCTGGAGAAGCTCCCCGAGGCCCTGACGGTCTACCGCCCTCTCCCGGCCACCCGTTGAGATCGGGTGACACCCTCCCGCTGTCCATATCCTGAAACGGGTATCTCATCATTCGGCATGCCCGCGTACGGTTGAGCCGTACCGGCGGACGGGTCCGGCCGGCCCGCCGACGAGGGTGAAGGGGTTCCGCCATGCCGAAAGCGCAGGAGACCGCCGTCTACACGCACGGGCACCACGAGTCGGTGCTGCGTTCCCACACCTGGCGGACCGCCGCCAACTCCGCGGCCTATCTGCTCGGCGTGCTGAAGCCCCACATGAGGATCCTGGACATCGGCTGCGGGCCCGGGACCATCACCGCCGACCTGGCGGAACTGGTCCCCGACGGCCAGGTCACCGGCGTCGACCGGGCCCCCGGCGTCCTGGAACAGGCCCGGGCCACCGCGGCCGGCCGCGGCCTGACGAACGTCGACTTCGCGGTGGCCGACGTCCACGCCCTGGACTATCCGGACGACACCTTCTGCGTGGTCCACGCCCACCAGGTGCTCCAGCACGTCGGCGACCCCGTGCGGGCACTGCGCGAGATGCGCCGGGTGACGAAGCCGGGCGGGTTCATCGCCGTCCGGGACGCGGACTACGCGGCGATGACCTGGTATCCGGCGGTGCCCGGCCTGGACGACTGGCTCGACCTGTACGAGCGGGTGGCCCGGGCCAACGGGGGCGAACCCGACGCCGGGCGCCGGCTGACGGCGTGGGCGCGGGCCGCGGGCCTGCGGGACGTCACGGCCGGCTCCAGCACCTGGACGTTCGCCACACCCGAGGAGCGGGCCTGGTGGAGCGGCCTGTGGGCGGACCGCACCCTCGCCTCCGACTACGCCGACCGGGCCACGGGGGCGGGCCACGCGACGGCGGAGCAACTGCGGGCCGTGGCGGAGGCCTGGCGGGACTGGGGGCGGCGGGAGGACGGCTGGTTCGCGGTCCTGCACGGGGAGATCCTGTGCCGGAAAGAGCCCTGAAGGTGGTGAGCGAGAGCTAGTGACCGTCGCGCGGAAGCAGCGGTCCGAGCGGCCCGAGGTCCAGGTTGAGGTCCTCGGGCCGCAGTCCGTACCGGTCCCGCAGCTCCGCCATCCGCTCCTCCAGGAGCATCAGGGTGAGCCCGATCCGCTCCTCCTGCTCCTCGGTCAGCTCACCGGTGTCGAAGCGCCGCACGGCCTGCCGCTCCATCAGCTGGCGCAGCAGCTCCACCACGGTGAGCACGAGCTTCACCAGGTCGCGTTCGACCGTGTCGGGTTCCAGGTCGAGCCGGTTGCGGCGCTGCCGCGCGGTCATAGGAGCTCCTCGAAGGGCGACGGGACCTGCGCGTTCACGGAGCTGATCAGCGCGTTCAGGTCGATGCGTACGAGATCGACGTCCGCGATGCGCAAGGTGATGTCGCCGGTGATGACGACTCCGCCGGCCAGCAGCCGGTCCAGGAGGTCGACCAGCGCGATCTCGCGGCGTTCGACGACGGTCACCGCCCCTCCCCCGACTCCACGCTCGCTTCCGCTCCGGGTCCCCCGCCTGTTCCGGCCCCCGACTCCTCACCGGAGAAGGAGTACGCGGCCCACGGACCGGTGAGCTCCACCCGGATTCCGGGGGCCTCGTCCTTGGTCCGGTCCACCAGTTCCACGAATTCCTCCGAATGCGCCCGCGGCACCAGATAGGCCGCGTTGAGCACGTTGCGTCCCGGCGCTCCGGAGAGCGCGGAATTCTGCGGCGGATGCATCCGGACGTCCTCGGCGCGCTCGGCGAGGCGCTCGTGCAGGGAATGGGCGAAGCGCTCGGCCCGCTGCCACTTCTCCTCCTGCGCGTGGCTGTGCTCGCGCCGCCGGCGCAGATAGTCCCGTCCGCTGGCCGGCCGCGCCGCGGCGGCGGGCTCGGGTTCGGCGGGCTCGGGCTCGGGCTCCAGGTACACCTTCACGCCCCACTCCACGCGGCCGTGCAGCCGGTCGAGCAGGCGCCGGAAGTCCTCCTCGCGGGCCTCGATCATCATGCGGACGGCGCTGTCGTCGCGGAAGACGGTCGCGAGCCGCAGCGGCAGCGGGGTGGTGACCGTGGTGAGCGCGTCGACCACGCCCTCGTGGGCGCGGGCGGTCGCGGCCAGCCAGTCCAGGTCCTCCAGGTGGGCCTTCAGGGCCTCCTCGCAGAAGTCCGCCTCCGGGACCGTACTGACCACCGCGACCAGCCCGTGGTGGTGCAGCAACGCCGGCGGGGCGCCGCCGACGCCCCGCAGCTGCGCCTGCAGGGGCGTCCCGAAGGGGCGGCAGACGGCGTACACGTACCGCAGTCCGGTCGTCATGGTGCCTCCCTCGGGGCGCGGCCCGACTCCAGTTCCTCCAGCCGGGCGAGCCGTTCTCGCAGCTCGGCGTTCTCCCGGGTCAGCTCGTCACGGCGGGCCCGGGAGGAGAGGGCCGGGTCGCTCTCCCACCAGTCGATGCCCATTTCCTTGGCCTTGTCGACCGAGGCGACGATGAGACGCAGTTTGACGGTGAGCAGTTCGATGTCGAGCAGGTTGATCCTGATGTCCCCCGCGATGACGACACCCTTGTCGAGTACGCGTTCCAGGATGTCGGCGAGGTTCGCCCCCGAGCCCTGGCCATAGGGCTCGGGAAAGCGGCTGGGTGTCGTCATCGACGGCTCCCGCGCTCGGCGTACTCAGGCTCCTCTTCCTCGTACTCGTTCCCGTTCCCGTTCTCGCCCTCGTCGTACTCGTCCGCGTACTCGCCTTCCTCGCCCTCGTCCTCCTCGGGCTCCTCGGGCTCCTCGGCCTCGCGGTCCTCTTCGTCCTCGTACGAGTCCTCGGCGCCTTCCTCCTCCGGGCCTTCCTCGTCCTCGGCGCCTTCCTCGTCCTCGTACTCGTCCTCGTAGGGCTCCTCTTCGCCCTCTTCGCTCTCCTCGCCCTCTTCCGGCTCCTCGCCCTCGCCTTCTTCCTCTTCTTCTTCCGCGCGGGGCTCCTCTTCCTCCCCGCGGGACTCCTCTTCCTCCTCCGCGATGGCGTCCTCGTGGCTGCGGACCACCTCGCCGTCGCGGATCTCACCGCGCCAGCTGTCCTCCGCCTCTCCCTTGAGGGTGATGAAGCGGGCGAAGTTCTTCAGGTCCAGCCTGGCCCGTCGGCCCTGGGCGCGCCAGATGTTGCCGGTCTTCTCGAAGAGGCCGGTCGGGTAGTACTCCATGACCAGCAGGACCCGGGTGAGGTTGTCCTCCAGCCGGTGGAAGGAGACCACGCCCTTGGTGGTGCCCTTGGCGCCCTCCGAGGTCCACTGGATGCGGTAGTCGGGGATCTGCTCGGTCGTCTTCGCCTTCCAGCTGCGGGTGGACCAGAAGACCTTGGCCCGCCAGTCGGACTGGGTGTCATCGGCGCGGCTCGCGCTCTTGACGCCCTTGGCGAAGGTGGAGAAGGACTGGTACTGGGTCCACTGGTCGTAGGCCGTGCGCAGCGGTACGCCCACGTCGACGGACTCCATGATGACGGTGGGCTTCTTGCCCGCGCCGCCCTTCTTGCCCTTGCTGCCGCCGAGGCTGCGCACGGTGTCCAGCACCTTGTCCTTGGCGTGGGAGGCGCCCAGTTCCACCGCGGAGCGCAGCGGTCCCTTGCCCTCGGCGAGCTTGCGCCCGCCCTCCAGCGCCAGTTTGGCGAAGCCCGGGCTCTTGCCCTCGGCTATGTCGTTCAGCTTGCCGGTGGTCTCGCCGAGCTTGCGGCCGATCCCGACCAGCAGCCGCTGGGCCTGTGCGTTCAGGTACTCCTGGGCCTCTTCCTTCAGCCGGTCCGCGGCCTCGCTGTGGGCCAGGCCGGCCAGCGGGGCCGTCAGGCCGCCGGTGGCCCCGCCGGCCTTGGAGGTCACTCTTCCGAGGGTCTCGGTCATCGGTCATCGCCGCCCTTCGACTGCCGGGAGACGGCGCTCCGGGCGGCACCGCCGGCCGCGCCCGCCTTCTTCGCGGCCGTCCCGCGGGCCGCGTCCGTCTTCTTGGCCGCGGCCTTCCTGGCCGGGGCCGCCTTGCCGGCCGCCGTCCCGCCGGCAGCCTTCTTCGCCGGGGACTTCTTCGCCGGCTTCCCGCCCGTCTTGCTCCGGGACGCCTCGGCGCCGCCGCGACCCTCCCCCCGGGGCTGTTTTCGCTCGGCCGGCTTCTGCCGCCGCTCGTCCTGCTCTCCCCGCTCCTCGCGCTCCTCGCGCTCCTCGTCGTCGCCCTCGTCCTCGTCCCGCTCCTCGTCGGAGCCGGTCGGCACGACCCCGGACAGCTGGTCGCGCACCTGCGAGGTACGGCCGTGGAGCCGGTCGGCGAGCGAGTTCATCTGCCGCTCGACCATCGCGCCGGAGGCGGCCTTGCCGACGCCTCGCAGATCCTGGCGCAGCTGATCGCCGATCTCCTTGAACTGAGGATTGTTCTTGAGCTGCTGGTTCACCACCTCGGCGAGCATCTTCGGACTGATGTTGAGCTTCTTGCCGGCCACCACGGAGCCGACCGCGAGCGCCATCTTCAGCTTCTTCGTGCGTCCGAGCAGATATCCGGCCCCTACGGCGAGGCCCAGTGCCGTTCGGTTCATGTCACGTCCCATTGCCTGTCGTGTCGCCGTGATGCAGAGCGATCTCCAGCCGGTCGAGCAGTTCGTCCTCGCGCCGGTCGAACTCCTCCTCGGTGATCTCGCCCGCCTGGAGTTGCTCTTCGAGGCGGGCCAGCTCGGCCCGGACGGTGGCCGGGTCGTAGTAGATCCGCTCCGCCTCCCGGAGCACCTGCCGAATCGCCCACGCGCTGCCGCGCACCGGTGCGAAGGGCAGCAGCAGCACCTCCGAGATCAGTCCCACGGATCTCCTCCTTCCGTCCGGGCCCAGCCGTTACGACGCTCCGGCGTCGGCGCCGGCCGTGGCGCTCGCGGACGCCGTCGGGCCGGGTTCGACGAAGCTGTACGGCGGCAGCGGGCCGTTGACCCGCAGATCGAGGTGGGGATGGCTCTTGCGCACCCGCTCGGCGGCGGCCAGGAAGTCCTCGGCCGACTCGCGGGACACCAGGAACGACACGTTGAGCAGCCAGCCGGTGGACTCCGGGCCCACGCTGACCGCCGCGGCGCACGGCTGGAGCAGGCGCTGCACCTCGGTGGCGTCCTCGGCCTCCTTGGCCTTGACGGCGCCGGCGACCATCTCACCGAGGCGGATCCGGTCGTCGTAGCTGCCGCCGCCCGCCTGCCGGTTGGCCTCGGCGAGGCCGCGGATCTCCGCGTTCTCGGCCATCACGCGGTGCAGGACGGCCTCCTCGACGTGCGTGGCCTTGACGTTGTACTCGACCTTGCCGTCCAGCTCGCGCAGCCGCTCCAGGTAGTGCTCCGACCGCTCGGTCAGCACCGACGTGACGGTGTCGTCGTCGGGGGACACGCTGCCGAAGCGCATGGGCAGCACGCAGCCGGCCGCGCCCGCCTCGGCGAGCACGTTCTGGTGCGCGAGGAGGTCCCGGCGCTTGGGGCGCAGGCCCTCGGGGGCGTCGCTGACGACGGCGGCGAGCTCTCCCGCCGTGAGGACACGGACGGGCCGGGGCGGTTCACCGACACCGGTCATCCCCTCGGGGAGCGCCGGGTGCGAGCGCGCGGTGATCCCGTAGACGTACGTGCTCACTCCTCTTCCTCCTTCCGGCGGGCCGCGGTCTTACGGGGGCGCCGGGACTCGGCCTCGCCTTCCTCCCGGGCCTGCTTGAACGCGTCGGATATGGTCTGCGCGGCGCCGGACAGCGCGCCCTTGGACTTGCCGCGGGCTCCGCTCTCGGTGATCTCGCCGACGAGGTCGGGCAGCCCGGGGGCCCTGTGGGGGCCGGCCTCCAGGTCGAGGCGGTTGCACGCCTCGGCGAAGCGCAGATAGGTGTCGACGCTGGCCACGACGACCCGGACGTCGATCTTCAGAATTTCGATGCCGACCAGGGATACCCGTACGAACGCGTCGATGACGAGTCCCCGGTCGAGAACCAGCTCCAGGACGTCGTAGAGGCCGCTGGTGCCGCCTCCGCCGCCGGACTGCTGTGCCGGGACAACGGTCATGCCGGCCGCTCCTCCTCGTGTGAATGACGGATGGTCGGGGCCACACCGGGTGTGCGTGGCCCGCCGGACGCGGGTGGGGACCTAGCCGCCGCGGCGTGCGTCGGCCCGCCCGCGCTCGTATCGGCGAACGCGCCGGTAGCCGGTGAGCTGACCCTGGGGGTCCAGGTCGACCTGGTAGCTCGCCATCAGGCTCATGGTGTCCGGGACCCGGGCGAGTTCCATCACCTCGACCTCCAGCGACCAGCCGTCCTCGGTCTGCTCGAAGGAGGACACGGTCTCCGGGACGAGTCCCGTCAGTTCGGCGAGCTGGCTGCGCGCCTCGCGCAGCACCTCCATGAGGGGCGGTCGCCGGCCTTCCGTCTTGTTCTGTGTGGTGTCGTGCGTCTGCTCGGTGTTTTCGGTGTTCTCCGAGTTCCGCGATTTCTGTGAATTCTGTGACTGTGATGTGCTGTGTGTGTTCGACATGGCCACCTCTTCCTGCGGGTGGCCCCTCATTCCGTGGCCAAACCTTCAGGAGCCCCGCATGTCGGCGAGGCGACGCCGGGCCGAGCCCAGGGAGCGCCCGCGGGCCGGCAGACCGGCCCACGGGTCGGTGCGGGCCTGGTCGACGGCGTCGGCGAGGGTCCAGCGGCGGGCGTCGGTCCCGGGGTCGTCCAGCTGCTCCCAGGTGAGGGGGACGGCGACCGGGGCGCCGGGGCGGGCGCGGACGGTGTAGGGGGCGACGGCGGTCTGGGCGTACCCGTTGCGCTGCACGTCGAGGTAGAGGCGGTCGCCGCGGTCCTGTTTGCGGGCGGCGGTGGTGAGCCGGTCCGGGTGCCGCGCCGCGGCGTACTCGGCGACGTCGTGGGCGAACTCCCGTACGGCGTCGAAGTCCTGGCGGCCGTCGAGCGGGACGACGAGGTGCACTCCACGCGAGCCCGTGGTCATCGGGGCGGCGGGCAGGCCGAGTTCGTCCAGCAGCTCGCGCAGCCAGACGGCGGCCGCGCGGACGGCGCCGAAGTCGTCGCCGGGCGGATCGAGGTCGAAGACGAGCCGGTCGGGGTGGTCGAGGCCGCCGGCCCGGTCGGTGCGCGAGAGCCATCGGTGCAGGGTGAGGCAGGCCTGGTCGGCGAGGTGGAGGAGGGTCGCGGTGTCGTCGCAGACGACGTGCGTGACGGTGCCGCCCTCCTTGGCGACCTCGGCCCGGGTGATCCACTCCGGGTAGTGCTCGGGGGTGTTCTTCTGCATGAACCGCTGGCCGTCGAGGCCGTCCGGATACCGTTCCAGCATCAGCGGACGGCCTCGCAGGTGCGGCAGCAGGTACGGCGCGACGGAGCGGTAGTAGTCGGCGAGGTCGCCCTTGGTGTACTCCTTCGCGCCCCCGCGGCCGGGGAAGAGCACCTTCCCCGGCCGCTTGATCTCCACCGTGCGGCGGCCCGCGCGTATCGTCCGCGCGTCCTCGCGGCTCATCGCACGACCGCCTCCTCGACCAGCATCCTGGCCGCCGCCGTGATGCCCAGGGCGTCGATGCCGGCCGCGTACAGCTGCTCGTCGGGGGCGGCCGAGCCCGGCATGGTGCGCACCGCGAGCCGGACCAGGCGAGGCACCGGCCTGCCGTCGCCGAACGCCTCCGCGACGGCGTCGCCGAGGCCGCCCTCGGGGTGGTGGTCCTCCACGGTGAGCAGGCAGCCGGTCTCCTCGGCGGCCCGGTGCAGGGTCTCGGCGTCGACGGGCTTGACCGAGTACAGGTCGATCACGCGGACCCGGATGCCGTCCGCGGCGAGCCGGTCGGCGGCGGCCAGCGCCTCCGGCACGGTCACCCCGGCGGCCACGACGGTCAGCCGGTCCTCCTCACTGGAACGCAGCGTCTTGCTGCCGCCGACCGGGAACTCCTCGTCGGGGCCGTAGATCACCGGCGTCTTGCCGCGGGAGGTGCGCAGATAGCGGATGCCGTCCAGGCCGGCCATGGCCGCGACCAGCCGGGCGGTCTGGTTGGCGTCGCACGGGTACAGCACCGTCGAGCCGTACACGGAGCGGAACATCGCCAGGTCCTCCAGACCCATCTGGGAGGGCCCGTCCTGACCGATCGCGACGCCCGCGTGCGAGCCGACCAGGTTGATCCCGGAGCCGCTGATCGACGCCATGCGCACGAAGTCGTGGGCGCGGGTGAGGAACGCGGCGAACGTGGAGGCGTACGGCACCCAGCCGCGCGTGGCCATGCCGACGGCCGTGGCGACGAGCTGCTGCTCGGCGATGTAGCACTCGAAGAACCGGTCGGGGTGCGCCTTGCCGAACTCCTCGGTACGGGTGGAGTCGCCCACCTCGCCGTCCAGGGCGACGACGTCGCCACGGGCGGTGCCGAGCGCGGCGAGGGCCTTGCCGAAGGCGTCCCTCGTCGCGGCCTCGTCGCCCTGCTCGTAGCGCGGCAGCCGGACCGTCTCGGTGGTGAGCGAGCGCAGCGCGGCGGCGGCCTGCGGTTCGGCCACGCGGACGTGCAGCGAGCGCGGCCCGCCGAGTTCGGCGATGGCCTCCTCCGCCTCGGGCAGCGGCTTGCCGTGCAGGCCCTCGCGGTCCTCGACGGCGGCCACGCCCTTGCCCTTCAGGGTGCGGGCGAGGATCACGGTGGGCTGTCCGGTGGTGGACAGCGCCTCCCCGTAGGCCCGGTCGATCGCGTCGACGTCGTGGCCGTCGATCTCGATGGTGTGCCAGTCGAAGGCCTGGAAGCGGCGGGCGTAGGCGTCCAGGTCGTGGCCGTGCCGGGTGGGGCCGCGCTGGCCGAGCCGGTTGACGTCCACGATGGCGACGAGGTTGTCCAGGTTCTCGTGGCCGGCGTGTTCGGCGGCCTCCCACACCGAGCCCTCCGCCAGCTCGCTGTCGCCGCACAGCACCCACACGCGGTAGTCGGTGCGGTCCAGCCGTTTCCCGGCGAGCGCGATGCCCACACCGACGGGCAGGCCCTGGCCGAGCGAGCCGGTGGCCGTCTCCACCCACGGCAGCCGCCGGGGCGTCGGATGGCCCTCCAGCCGGCTGCCGAGCTTGCGGAAGGTGACCAGCTCGCCGTCCTCGATCGCGCCGACCGCCTTGTACGCGGCGTACAGCAGGGGCGAGGCGTGTCCCTTGGACAGCACGAAGCGGTCGTTCGCGGGGTGCTCGGGGCGCTCGAAGTCGTAGCGCATGTGGTTCGCGAGCAGGACGGCCAGCAGATCGGCGGCGGACATCGAGGACGTGGGGTGCCCGGATCCCGCGGCGGCGGACGCCCGCACGCTGTCCACGCGCAGCTGCTGCCCCAGTTCGGCGAGTTCGTCGGTGTTCATGAGTCTCCTCGTTCTCCTTGCGCTCCGGTGCGCCCGATGGCGCCCGGACACGCTCGGTCGCGGTCAGTCGGGTTCGTTCGCGCGGTCCGCGGGATCGGCGGGGTCCGCGCGCTTGACGGGGCCGGGGGCCGGGTGGTCCGGCCCGGCACCGGCGGACTCACCACCGGGCCGGCTCTTCGCGGGTTCACCCCCGGGCTGGTTCCTGGCGGGCTCGCCACCAGGCTGGTTCCTGGCGGGCTCGCCACCGGGCTGCGTCTCCGCCGGCTCACCACCAGGCTGGTTCCCCGGCGGCTCGCCACCAGGCCGGGCCTGCGCCGGCCCACCGCCCAGGTGCCGCTTCGACGGTTCCTCGGGGTGCGGCTTGTGCGTCATGAGCTCGTCTCCCGCCTGGGCGGCCATCCGCTCCGGGCCGCCCGGCACCCGCGGCAGTTCCGGTGAGGCCGTGTCCAGCGGGACCGACCCCGCACGCACCAGGCCCAACTGGACGCCCTGGCGCGGGAGTACCGCGTCCAGCAGCCAGTCGGCGGCGACCCGGACGCGGTTGCCGGGCAGCGCGGCCAGGTGATAGCCGCGGGTGACGGCGCCGGCCGCGGGGCCGGACAGCGGGACACCGAACGGGTTGGCGGCGGCCCGGACCCCGCCCAGGTCGACGGCGAAGCCCAGGTCCCGGTGGCGGTACGGGCGCCGGCGCCGGCCGAGGCCGAGCGAGCCGGCCACGTTCTCCCCGGCCACCCGGCCCTGCCGCCAGGCGTGCTGGGCCGTCATGGGCGTGAACGTCCCCGGACGTTCCAGGTCGGGCACGGCGGCGGCGTCCCCGCAGGCGAACACGTCGGTCCGGCCCGGCAGTTGCAGATACGGATCGACGATCAGCCGCCCGCGCTCCAACGGCTGCCCGACGAGCTCCACCAGCGGATCCGGCCGTACGCCCACGCACCACACCAGCGTCCGGGACGCGACGGACTCCCCGTCGGTGAGCAGCACCCCGTCCCGGGTGGCCTCCTTCACCGACGTGCCCATCCGCACGTCGACACCCCGGTCCCGCAGCACCCGGTCGGCCGTACGGGACAGCCGCTCGTCCAGCTCCGGCAGCACGCGCGGCGCCACGTCCAGCAGGATCCAGCGGGGGCGCAGTCCGCCGGGCAGCGGATGCCGGCGGACCAGGCGGTCGGTGAGCATCTGCAGGTGGGCGGCCACCTCGGTGCCCGTGTAGCCGGCGCCCACCACCACGAACGTGCACCGGGCGGCGCAGCTCCTGCGGTCCTGCTCGGCGGCGGCGAGCTCCACCTGCCGGGTCACGTGGTCGCGCAGGTACAGCGCCTCGGGCAGCCCGCGGAAGCCGTGCGCGTGCTCGGCGACGCCCGGGATCGGCAGCAGCTTGTTGACGCTGCCGACGGCCAGCACCAGCCGGTCGTAGCCGAGGGTGCCCGCGCCGCCCTCGGGGTCCGCGTAGTGCACGGTCCGTGCGTCCAGGTCGACGCCGTCCGCCTCGCCGAGCACCAGGCGCACCCCGCGCAGTGTGCCCGGCAGCGACACGGTGACCCGGCGCGCCTCCAGGACCCCGGCTGCGACCTGCGGCAGCAGCGGCAGGTACAGGAAGTAGTCGGTCGGGTTCAGCAGGGTGATGTCGGCCCGGTTCCGGGTCAGCCGGGCCAGGGTGCGCGCAGCCCGGTACCCGGCGAATCCGGCGCCGACGATCACGACGCGAGGTCGGCTCACGGTGCGCCTCCGGCGGTGTGGCTCGTCCGAGGTCTTCCGCGTAACCGGGGCCGGGGCACCCAAACGCCGGACCGGTCACCCGGACGCCGGTGGGAGCACCCGGACGCCGCCGCGCACCGCCGTGGCCCGCCGCGCACCGCCGTACCGGCGTTTCACGCTGTCGGCCCCGGTTACCCGGGCCGGGTCCGGATCACACCGTCGGCCGCGTCCACGCGGAGGTTGCGCCCATGCCCGAGTACGGCTATTTCCTGGCGAGCGAGGAACACGACCCCGCAGCCCTCGTCGAACAGGCCCGGATGGCCGAGCAGGCCGGTTTCCAGGCGCTGTGGATCTCCGACCACTACCACCCGTGGAACGACGCGCAGGGACAGAGCGCGTTCGTGTGGTCGGTGATCGGCGCGCTGTCGGAGGCGGTGTCGCTGCCCATCGAGACCGCGGTGACCTGTCCGACCGTGCGGATGCACCCGGCGGTCGTGGCGCAGGCCGCGGCGACCAGCGCGGTGATGACGGAGGGCCGCTTCCGGCTCGGTCTCGGCACCGGCGAGGCGCTCAACGAACACATCCTCGGCGACCCGTGGCCGCCGGTGCACGTGCGCCTGGAGATGCTGGAGGAGGCGGTCCAGGTGATGCGCCGGCTCTTCACCGGGGAGGAGGTCAACCACCGGGGCACGCACTACACCGTGGAGAACGCCCGCCTCTACACCGTCCCCGAGGAGCCCGTCCCGATCGACATCTCCGGCTTCGGTCCCAAGGCGACCTCGCTGGCCGCCCGCATCGGCGACGGCTACATCACGATGATGCCGGAGGAGGAGATGGTCACCCAGTTCCGCAAGGGGGGCGGCGGGGCCAAGCTGGTCAGCGGCGGCACGAAGGTCTGCTACGGCACCGACCGCGAGGAGTGCGTCCGCACGGTGCACCGGCTCTGGTACAACGAGCTGCTGCCCGGCGAGATGGGGCAGGTGCTGCCCTCGCCCCGGCACTTCGAGCAGCTGCACGAGCTGGTCACCGAGGACATGGTGCGGGAGAAGTCGGTGTGCGGGGACGACGTGGACGAGCACGTCGCGGCGCTGAAGGCGTTCGCCGACGCCGGGTTCGACCGGGTGTACGTGAACCAGATCGGCCCGGATCAGCGGGGGTTCTTCGACTTCTACCGGACGAAGGTGCTGCCGCAGCTCAGCGGGTGAGGGACGGGTGAGGGAGGGGGCGGGGCCGGCGGCCCCACCCTCCGCTTCGTTCAGGCCCTGTGGTGGGGGGTGTCCGGCGGTGTCTCCGGCATCGGCGGGTACGGCATGCCCAGGCCGCTCGGCGGGGCGGCCGGCGCCGTGCCGCCGACCACGCGGTGCGGGGTGTGGGGTCCGTGCCCGGAGTGGGCGGCGCCGCGCAGGCAGTAGGCCACCACGCCCAGGAGCGCCCCGGTGATCAGCGCCGCGGCCCAGCCGGGCAGGCCGATCGCCAGGGCCAGGCCCACGGCGAGGGCCACCGCGCCGCCCGCGTACAGGGCGGCGGCACCGGACGCCGCGTAGAGCACCGCGGTGCGGCGCTGCTTGCGGGACTGTTCGCGCAGCTCGTCGCGTACCGTCTCGCGTGCCACCTGTGCCAGCTCTTCGACCAGGTGCCTGTCCAGATGTTCCAGGTGATCCAAACGGTCCATACGCTGCGGGTACCCGCCGGGCACAGCGGGTAACGCCGGGGGCCTGCACGCGCCGAGCGGCCCCGACTAGGCTCGGGCGCATGGAGATTCTGGGCGCCTCGCTGCGCATCTGCGTCGACGACCTCGAAGCCGCGATCCCCTTCTACGAGCGCCTGTCGGGCGGCACGGCCGCGCGCTTCCGGCGCGGCGGCGTCCAGGTCGCCGCGGTCGGTTCCTTCCTGCTGATGAGCGGCCCCGAGTCGGAGCTGGAGATCCTGCGCAAGGTAACGGCGACGATCGCCGTGCAGGACGTGGACGAGGCCCACCGGCTGCTGACCGAGCTGGGCGCCGGGATCGTGGCGGGGCCGGTGCCGACGCCGGCGGGCCGGAACCTGCTGGCGGTGCACCCGGACGGTTCGGTCTTCGAGTACGTGGACCAGCGGGGCTGAACCCGCTCAGTCCCGCATCTCGGTGGTGAGGGCCCAGCGTTCGTGATCGCGCCAGGCCCCGTCGACGTAGAGCATGTCGGGGGAGAAGCCCTCCAGCCGGAACCCTGCGCCCCGGGCGAGGGCGATGGAGGCCGCGTTGCCCGGCTGGACGTTGATCTCCAGCCGGTGCAGGCCGAGCGGCCCGAACGCGTACCCGATCACCAGCTCCAGTCCTTCGCGCATCAGGCCCCGCCCGGCCGCGTGCGCGAAGGCGCCGTAGCCGAGGGCGCCGCACTGGAAGCCGCCCCGCACGATGTTGTTGATGTTGATGAAGCCGACGATGGCCCCGCTGTCCTTCTCGCAGACCAGGAAGCCGGCCCGCGCCGGGTCCTCAATGAGCCGGCCGGCGTAGTCGGCGTACGCCTCGTCGGTGTCCGGCGGGAACAGCCAAGGCCGGTGCAGGTCCTTGCTCTCCCGGGCCCGGGCGGTGAACTCGGGGCCGTCGGCGAGGGTGAAGGGGCGGATGACGACGCGCGGGCCCTCGGCGAGGGGACGGGACGGCGGGTGCGGCATCCGCCCAGCCTACGGCGTCACACGGCACCGACCCGTCCCGGCCCACGCGTCAGCGCAGCGCCGGCTCGTCGAGCATCAACGTGCCCGCGTCAGCGTCAGCGCAACGCCGGCTCGTCCAGCGTCAGCGTGCCCCCTCCACGTCAGCGCGGCGCCGGCCACCACGCCCCACACGTCCACGCGGCGCCGGCCCATCCCCCGCGCCACACGTCCACGCACGCCGACCCGTCCCGGCGCACCGCGTCAGCGCAGCGCCGGCTCGTCCAGCGTCAGCGTGCCCGCATCCGCATCCAGTGTGGCGGCGACTCCGAGCGGCATCGTCAACGCCCCTTCGCCGTGGCCGAATCCGACGTTCTCCGCCACCGGGACGCCGAGTCCGCCGAGCCGGTCGGCCAGCAGGGGCCGCAGCCCGGCGTAGTCCTCACAGCCCTCCCAGGAGCCGAGCAGCACCCCGCGCACCCCCTCCAGCCAGCCGGAGCGCAGCAGCTGGGTGAGGTACCGGTCCAGTCGGTACGTCTCCTCGCCCACGTCCTCCAGGCAGAGCAGTCCGCCGCGCGCGGACGGCCGGGCGTGCGGGGTGCCCAGGTCGGCGGCGAGCAGGCAGAGGCAGCCGCCGAGGGTGACGCCCCGGGCCCGCCCGGGAACGAGGGCCGTACCGCCGGAGGCGATCGTGCGGACCGTCTCCGGGGCGAACAGCGTGGCCCGCAGGTGCTCCTGGGCCCGCGCGTTCTTGATGAAGTCGACGCCGGCCGCCATCGGCCCGTACAGCGTGGCGAGGCCCAGGCGGGTCGCGAAGGCCTCGTGCAGGACGGTGAGGTCGCTGAATCCGACGAAGACCTTGGGTCCGGCCGCCCGCATCGCCTCCCAGTCGAGCAGGTCGACCATGCGCTGTGCGCCGTAGCCGCCGCGGGCGCACAGCACGGCGTCCACGGCAGGGTCGCACCAGGCGTTCTGGAGGTCGGCGGCGCGGTCGGCGTCCGAGCCGGCCAGGTAGCCGAAGTCGGGGTGCCGGTCCAGGACATGGGGTGCGACCACCGGGTCGAGGTCCCAGCCGCGGAGCACGTCGAGGCCCGCCTGGAGCCGCTCCTCGGGCACCGGCCCGCTGGTGGCGACGACGGCGACCCGCGCGCCGGGGGCCAGCCGGCGCGGCCGCGCGAGTTCCTTCACGAGGTCAGCTCCACCTTCGGCACCGGCGGTGTCGGGTCCAGCCCGAACACCTGGGCGTACAGGGACAGTTCGGCCTCCAGGGCGCGGACCATGGTGTCGGCCCGCCGGAACCCGTGGCCCTCCCCCGCGAAGGTGAGGTAGGCGTGCGGCACGCCGCGGCCCGCGATCCGGGCGAGGAAGCGTTCGCACTGGGCGGGCGGGCAGATGACGTCGTCCAGGCCCTGGAGCAGCAGGAACGGCGCGGTGAGCCGGTCGGCGTGCGCGGTCGGGGAGCGTTCGGCGTACCGGTCGGGCACCTCGGCGTGCGGGCCGATCAGCGACTCCAGGTAGCGGGACTCGAAGTCGTGGGTCTCGCCGGGACCCCAGGTGGCGAGGTCGAGCACGGGGTAGACGATGGTGCCGCAGGCGTAGACGTCGGTCGTGGTCAGGGAGGCGGCGGTGGTCCAGCCGCCCGCGCTGCCGCCCCTGATCGCCAGCCGGGCCGGGTCGGCGGTCCCCTCGTCGGCGAGGGCCCGGGCGACGGCCGCGCAGTCCTCGACGTCGACCACGCCCCACTGCTCGCGCAGCCGCTCCCGGTAGGCCCGTCCGTAGCCGGTGGACCCGCCGTAGTTCACCTCGGCGACGCCGATGCCCCGCGAGGTGAAGTAGGCGATCGCCAGGTCCAGGACGAGCGGCACCCGGCTGGTCGGGCCGCCGTGCGCCCAGATCACGTACGGCGGCAGCTCGCCGTCGGGCCCGGTGCGGGCCGGGTGGTGCGGCGGGTAGAGGTGGGCGTGCACCTCGCGGCCGTCCGGGCCGGTGAAGGTGCGGATCCGGGGTTCCGGGTAGTAGGCCGGATCGACGGGGTCCCGGTGCGGTGAGCCGATCACGCGGGCGCGGCCGGTGGCGGTGTCCAGTTCGACGACTTCGTAGGCGGTGCGCGGGCCGGCGGCGACGGTGACGACGCGTGCGCCGTGGGTGGCGAGGGTGGCGGCGCACTCCGTCCACGGTCCGACGGCGTCCACGATCTCCCCGGTCTCCGGGTCCAGTATCCCGAGCGCGGTCGGCCCGCGACCGTGCAGGACCGCCAGGAGACCGCTGTCCAGGGGCGCGAACCAGCGCAGCCCGAGCTGCCACAGCGGCCCGCCGAACTCCTCCTCGCGCGGGCACAGGGGGGTGCCGTCGCGGTAGAGGTTCCACCAGCCGCTGCGGTCGCTCGTGTACAGCAGGGCGCCGTCGGCCGACCACTCGACCTGGGCGACGGCCTCGTCCGGGCCGCCGGCGACGGTCCGCGCGTCCGTGAGCCGGCCGTCCTCCGTCACGTCGGCGACGAGCAGCTCCGTGCCGTCCCACGGCATCCGCGGATGGCCCCAGGCCAGCCAGGCGGCCCGCCGGCCGTCGGGGGAGAGCCGGGCGCCGGTGACGAACCGGTGCCGGGGCTCGGTCAGCTCGCGGACGGCGGCGCGGTCGCCGGCGGCCGAACCGTCCAGCGGTACGGCGGCCGGCAGCCGCCGTATGTCGTCGGGGCCGTCCCCGGTGGACTCCTCCAGCACGCACCACACCTCACCGCGGGCGAGGTCCAGCCGGGGCTCCGCCCAGCGCAGGCCGCCGCCCAGCGGGGAGAGCGGGGTGAGCGGGACGGGCTCGCCGCCGGGCTCGTACCGGTACAGCCGCTGGTCGGCGAAGTGCACGAAGACGATCAGCGGCCGGCCGTCGTGGACCGCCCCGGTCCAGGGACGGCCGCCGTACTCGATGACCCGGCTGCGCACGTTCCACGGCGCGGCGAGCACCGACTCCTCACCCCCGTCGGCCCGCCGTCGCACCAGGGTCCGCCGGCCGCCCTCGGCCGGCCGGGGCTCGGTCCACCACACCTCGTCGCCGACGAAGCCCACCCAATCGGGCCGTCCGTCGTGCGCGGCGGCGAGCGCCGCGTCGACCGGCGAGGGCCACGATCCGTACGGCGCGCTCTGCATCCGCTCCCCCATCGTCTAGGCCGTCCGCAGGAACCGGTCCAGGACGCGGACCCCGAAGTGCAGCGCCTCCACGGGCACCCGCTCGTCCACGCCGTGGAACAGCGCCTGGTAGTCGAGGTCCACGGGCAGCTTCAGCGGGGCGAAGCCGTAGCCGGTGATGCCGAGCCGGGAGAACTGCTTGGCGTCCGTGCCACCCGACATGGAGTACGGCACCACGTGCCCGCCCGGCGCGAACTCCTCCACGGCGGCCCGCATCCTCGCGAACACCGGCGCGTCCACCGGCGCCTGGAGGGCCACTTCGCGGTGCGCGAACTCCCAGTCGACGTCCGGCCCCGTCAGCTCGTCCAGCGTGGCGGTGAACTCCCCCTCCGCGCCGGGCAGGCAGCGCCCGTCCACGTGGGCGACCGCCTCGCCGGGGATGACGTTGAGCTTGTAGCCGGCCTCCAGCATGGTCGGGTTGGCGCTGTTGCGGACGGTCGACTCGACCAGCCTGGCGGCCGGGCCGAGCTTCTCCAGCAGCCGGTCCACGTCGGTGAAGTCGGGCTCGATGCCGTACAGGGCGGCGAGTTCGGTGAGGGCGGCCCGTACGGTGGGCGTGAGCCGGAGCGGCCACTCGTACGCGCCGATGCGGGTGACGGCGGCGGCGAGCCGGGTCACCGCGTTCTCCGTGTTCACCTTGGAGCCGTGCCCGGCCCGGCCGCGCGCGGTGAGCTTCAGCCAGGCGGTGCCTCGCTCCCCCGCGGCGATGGGGTAGATCTCCCGTCCGGCCCCGTCGTGGAAGGTGAAGGCACCCGACTCGCTGATCCCCTCGGTGCAGCCCTCGAAGAGTTCGGGGTGCCGGTCGGCGAGGAACCCGGAGCCGTCCTCGGCGCTGGCCTCCTCGTCGGCGGTGAACGCGAGCACGAGGTCCCGGCGGGGCCGCACACCCTGCCGGGCCCAGGAGCGGACCACGGCCAGGATCATCGCGTCCATGTTCTTCATGTCGACGGCGCCCCGCCCCCACACCACGCCGTCCCGGACCTCGCCGGAGAACGGGTGCACGGTCCAGTCGGCGGCCTCGGCGGGCACCACGTCGAGGTGCCCGTGCACCAGCAGCGCGTCGGCGGACGGGTCGGTGCCCTCGATGCGGGCGACCACGTTGGTGCGGCCCGGGGTGCGCTCCAGCAGCAGGGGGTCCAGGCCCGCCCCCGCCAGCCGTTCGGCCGCGTACTCGGCGGCGGGCCGCTCCCGGCAGTCGCCGCCGCCCCGGTTGGTGGTGTCGATGCGGATCAGACCGGAGGTGAACTCCACGACCTCGGCCAGGGCCAGGTCGTCGGCCTGCGGGTCAGCCATACTGCTCCTCCACGGCGGCAGAGACGATCGTGGTGACCGCCTTGAACGTCCTGATCCCCTCGTACATGGTGGCGCTGGTGTACGCCACCTTCCGCTCCCCGATCCGCGCCACGCCGGGCACGACGGTCGCGGCCATCGCGAGATGCTCGGCGTCGAACTCGACGGCGACCGTGAACGGCCCGGCGTCGACCGGCTCCTGACGGACCGCCAGCCGAGTGGCCTCCTTGGCCGCCGCGCGGATGTCGGCCGCGGTGCGGGCCGGGGTCCGGCACACGGCCGCGTACCGCGACACATGGTCCTTCACGGCCACCTTCAGCGCCTCCGGCGCGTAGCCGAGGGCGTCCTCGCAGGCCACGTCGTCCCCGGTGACGAGGACGACGGGGACGCCGTACTCGGCGACGACGCGCGCGTTGAGCAGACCCTCGCTGGCGCGGACGTCGTTCAGCCACACACCGGTGATCTGGTTGGCCAGGTAGGTGTGGGCGAGGACGCCTTCCATGCCGGCGCCCGCGTGGTAGCCGACGAACGCGATGCCGTCGACGTCACCGTGCTGGACGCCCTCCACCATGGACAGCGCCTTGTGCCGGCCGGTGAGCATCTCGACCCGTTCGTCGAGCCGCTCCAGCAGGAGGTTGCGCATGGTCCAGTGGGCCTCGTTGACGAGCACCTGGTCGGCACCGCCGTCGAAGAAGCCCTCCACGGCGGCGTTCACGTCCGAGGTGAACATCGACCGGCACCGCTCCCACTGCGGCGTCCCCGGCAGCACGTCGGCGGGCCAGGTGACGCCCGTGGCACCCTCCATGTCGGCACTGATGAGGATCTTCATGGACCGTCACGTTACGCGCCGAGCGGCGGACAGGCTACGACCCCGCCCGAGGAAGCGGCGCCGGGTCCGGTCAGGCCTTGGCCAGGACGAACCAGCGGGCCGGCAGGTCGATGCGGGTGCCGTCCGCCAGGTGCTCGGTCTGCGGCAGCGCCGTGTCGCCTTCGGCCAGGACGGTGAGACCGGCCTCGGCGAGCAGGCGCGGGATCTCGTCGTCGGGGGCGTCGGCGGGCTTGAGGCCGTGGTGGAAGACGCGCTGGAGCTTGGGTCCCGGGCCGCCCGGCTCGGACGCCGCCCGCCGGAGGACGTCGCGGGAGCCGGAGGTCAGCTCGACCACGAAGGCGCGGCCTTCGGAGCCGATGAGTTCGGCGACGGCGGCGGCCACCGCCGGCCGCGCGGCCGGTTCGCTCTGGTGGATGACGGCCCGCATGTAGACGTGGCTGTCGCCGAGCCGCTGGTGCAGGGCGCGGACGGCGTCGGTGTCGGTGAGGTCGAGTTGCTGGAACTCGACGGGGGCGCCGTTCGCCGCGCGGCGGGCGTGCTCGACGGCGGCGTGCGAGAGGTCGACGCCGACGGCGCGGGCGAAGCGGGTGGCCAGGTAGCGGGTCTGGGTGCCGTTGCCGCAGCCGAGGTCGACGATCGTCCGGTCGGGGTCGGCGTGGGGCAGGAGCAGTTCGCTGTGCGGTGCCGCGCTCAGGGACGGGTCGGCGTCCCATATCGCCTCGCCTCGGCCGTCGGAGGTATCGCGCCAGTAACTCTCCCACGCGTTGCGGTAGTTCTCCGAGACGTTCATGCGCTCTCCCCACGGGTCGGTTCCGTGATCGGGATATCGTGAGAACCGCAGGCGGGGCAAGGGCCAGGTGTCCATCTTCACGCGATGTGCGGGCCCCGGTCGCTCCGGACGGCACACGGTCCCCGCGCCGCGCCTCCGTCAGCGGCCGGTGGGGACGGCCTGCTCGAACCAGACGATCTTGCGGTGTCCGCTGGCGCTGGCGCCCCACTCCCGGGCGAGCCGGCTGACCACGCGCAGGCCGCGCCCCGACTCGTCGTAGGGGCCGGCGCTCAGCATGGCGGGCAGGGCGGGTTCGTCGTCGGTGACCTCGAACAGCAGCGCGTCGGTGCGGACCACGCGCAGCCCGATCCGGTCGCTCTCCGCGTGCCGGACGGCGTTGGTGACCACCTCGCTGACGAGCAGTTCGGCCGTCTCCACGGCCTGCGGCAGGCCCCACCCCAGAAGCCGCTCGCGCACCAGGCGGCGGGCCCTGGCCACCTCGCGCGGGTCGGCGTCGAGCCGCCACTCGGCGACGTGCTCGTCGGGGATGCCGTTGAGACGGGCCATGAGCAGGGCGACGTCGTCCTTGCGTCCGCCGCGCGTGTTCAGGGCGCGGATGATGGTGTCGCATGCGTCGTCCATGGAGGCCGCGGGGTGGGCGGCGGACTCGCAGAGCGCGGCGAGGCCCTCGCCGATGTCGGAGCCGCGCACCTCGACCAGGCCGTCGGTGCACAGCACCAGCCGGTCGCCCGGCGCCACCTTGACCCGTGTGACCTCGAAGGGAACACCGCCCACGCCGATCGGCGCCCCGGTGGGCAGGTCGAGGAGTTCGCTGCGGCCGTCCTCGGCGCGGACCAGCACGGGCGGGATGTGTCCGGCGTTGGCGAGGGTCAGGTCGCCGCGGATCGGGTCGTACACGGCGTACAGGCAGGTGGCGAGGTAGGTGTCGCCGAGCCTGCGGGCCAGGTCGTCCAGGTTGCGCAGCAGCTGGGCGGGCGGGGTCTCCATCGCGGCCATGGTCTGCACGGCGGTGCGCAACTGGCCCATCATGGCGGCCGAGTTGAGACCGTGGCCCATGACGTCACCGACCACGAGGGCGGTGCGGGAGCCGGGCAGTTTGATGGTGTCGAACCAGTCGCCGCCGATCCGGCCGAGCCGGGTGCCGGGCAGATAGCGGGTGGCGATGTCGCAGCCGGCCATCCGCGGGGTGACCTGCGGCAGCATGCTGTCCTGGAGGGTGTCGGCGACGTTCTCCTGGTACGTGTACATGCGGGCGTTGTCGAGGACGAGGCCCGCGCGGGCGGCGAGTTCGGCCCCGGTGGTGCGGTCCATGTCGTCGAACTCCGGCCGGTCCGGGCGGCGCATCAGCACCATGAACCCGAGGACGACGTTGCGCGCCTTGAGCGGGACGATCAGCAGCGACCGGCCGCCGATGAGGGGCCGCAGGTCGCGCTTCTCGAACTCGCCGGAGATGCGCTCGGACAGCTCCTCGGTCACCCGTGGGACGAGCACGGGCTCGCCGGTGACCATGCACTGGTAGAACGGGGTGTGCTCCGGGAAGGCGAAGGCCTCGCCCACGGGCACGGTGTCGTCCCAGCGGCCCGGTTCGTCGTTGTGCTCCACCCAGACGCGGAACATCACGGTGCTGGCGTCCGGCGGGCCGTCCGGGAAGCCCTCGCCGGCCAGCACCGCGGCGCGCAGATGGGTGCCGGCGAAGTCCGCGAACCGGGGCACGGCGGCGCTGGTGACCTCCCGGATCGTCTCGCCGAGGTCCAGGGAGGAGCCGATGCGGGAGCTGACCTCGTTGAGGAACTCCAGCCGCTCGCGGACGGCGGCGTACTCCAGGTCCTGTTCGGCTCCGGCCGGGACCGCGGCCGCGGCCCGCTGCCGCGGTGCGACGGCTTCTTCCGCGCGGGCGCGGCCCGGACGGCGGGGCACGCCCCAGTACGGGGTCACGGGCACCCGGTCGTACTGGCTGAACTCCAGGACGGGGTAGCCGAGTTCGAGGACCTGCGCGACGATGCGGGCGCTGAGCCCGGGGCCCATGTTGGGCAGGATCTCGGGCAGCCGCCGTTCGAGTTCGTCGGAGGCGGGCAGTTCGGTGTGGCGGGCGAAGCCGGGCGAGATGCGTTCGGCGGTCTCGTCGTCGTAACCGCGTTCGTCGCGCAGCCGGCTGGCGTCGGCGGCGAGCACCAGCAGCCGGGAGGGGCCCGGCCCGACCAGCGGGTAGGCCCACCACAGCACGTCCAGCCGCTCGCCGTCGGGCGTCTGCGGGGGCGGGCAGAGCCGGGCCCGGCCGGCCGTGGCGTAGCCGGTGTGCCCGCCGAGCGAGGTCTCCAGGTCGGGGCCGGGTCCGTCGTACCCCTCGTAGGCGTCCGGCATGGCGCCGTCCTGGAGGTCCTCCGGCAGGGTGCCGGAGACGGGCAGCAGGTCGGCCGCGGGCTGTCCGACGGCGTCCTCGCGGCTCACGCGGAACAGGCGCCGCGCGCCGGTGCTCCAGTGGGACACCAGCCCGGCCCGGTCGACGACGACCACGGCCAGCGGAATCCGGCCCGCGGCGGTGTCGCCGACGCCGCGCCCGGGAGGTGTGTCCCGCTCGCTGCCACGGTCCATGGCCCAGGCCCTCTCTCCCCACGGCTGTCCGCAAACGATCTGTGCCGCCCGCCACTACGGTAAGACGACCGCCGGTCGCCATGTGTGGCAATCCTGGAATTGGTTTCACCGGATCGTTCCGGCGCGGCGGGCGGCCCCCCGCTCAGTCCTCGTGGCCCAGTTGGAGATCCCGTTCCGTACGGCCACCCCCCGCGACCTGCAACACCGTGGCGACCGGCGGGTAACCTGCGGCGATGACGGTGTACTCACCGGAGGAGAGGTCGACGAACCGGAACGTTCCGTCGGCTCCGGTGGTGAGGGTGTCGACGACGTTGCCGGCGGCGTCGAGCAGGGTCACCCGGGCGTCCTCCACGGGCCGTCCTCCGCTCGCCCGGACGGTGCCCTTCAGCACGGCGCCGCCCGCGAGTTCGATGTCCTGCCGGGTCTCCCGGGAGGCCTGCACGGTGACCGGGAGCGCGGCGGGCCGGAAGGCGGGGGCGCTGGCGGCGAGGGTGTACTCGCCCGCGACCAGTTCCGTGATGACGTAGCCGCCCTCGCGCCCGCTGCGGGTGCTCGCGACGACCTCGCCGTGCACGTTGGTGAGGGTGACGGTGGCGTCGCGGACGGGGCTGCCGTCGGCGGTGAGCACGCTGCCGGCGAGGCGGCCGGCGCCGCCGAGGACGACGTCGAGTTCGACGGGGCGTTCGCCGACGGTGACGGAGACGGCCTGCGGCTGGTGCCCGCCGGCGGCGGCGATCAGTACGTACGACCCGGAGCCGGGCGTGCTGAGCGCGTACCGCCCGTCGTCGCCGCTGGCGCCCCGCCCGATCTGCTGTCCGGCGACGTCGATGAGGGTGAGGGCCGCGCGGGGCACCACGGTGCCGTCGGGGTGCTGGACGGTGCCGCAGACGGGGACCCCGGCGGCGTAGGGCGCCCGGGCGCCGGGGATCGAGGCGGTCACGGTCTGCGGCTCCGTTTCGGCGGTGTTGTGGGACACCAGTGGTTTCTCCTTGAGGAAGAAGGCGATGAGCAGGCCGAGCGCGAGCACCGGGACCAGGTAGAGGAAGATCCGGGGCATCGCGTCGGCGTAGGCGCGGATGTAGGCGTCGCGCAGGGCCGGGGGCAGCGCGTGGACGAGCTGCGGGGTGATCGAGTCGGCGGCGGGCAGTCCGGTGCCCGCGCGCGGGGGCAGTTCCTCGCGCAGCGAGGAGGTGAGCCGGTCGGCGAAGAGGGTGCCGAAGACGGCGGCGCCGACGCTGCCGCCGATCTGCCGGAAGTAGTTGTTGGCGCTGGTCGCGGTGCCGAGGTCGGCGGGGCGGACGGAGTTCTGCACGGCGAGGACGAGCACGGGCATGACCAGGCCGATCCCGGCGCCGAGGACGGCCATCCAGACGCTGTAGTGCAGCCGGGGCGTGTCGGTCTGGAGCCGGGACAGCAGCCACATGCCGGCGGTGGCGACGGCGCAGCCGAGCACGGGGTAGATCTTGTAGCGGCCGGTGCGGCTGATGAGCTGTCCGCCGATGATGGAGGCGCCGACGATGCCGGCCATCATCGGCAGCATCAGCAGCCCGGACTCGGTGGCGCTGGCGCCGTCGACCATCTGCAGGAAGGTCGGCAGATAGCTGGCGGCGCCGAACAGGGCGACGCCGATCACCAGGCCGACCAGGCCGCTGACGGTGAAGACGGAGTCGCGGAAGAGCCGGAGCGGGATGAGGGGTTCGGCGGCGAAGCGCTCGGCGACGAGGAAGAGGACGGTGGCGACGAGGGCTCCGGCGCCGAGGCCGAGGATCTGCCGGGAGTCCCAGGCGTACTCGGTGCCGCCCCAGCTGGTGAGCAGGACCAGGCAGGTGGAGGCGGCGGCGAGCAGCAGGGTGCCGAGGACGTCGAGCCGGGCGCGCGTGCGCGGCCTCGGGAGTTTGAGGACGACGGCGATGACGGCCAGGGTGACCAGGCCGAAGGGGACGTTGACGTAGAAGCACCAGCGCCAGGAGAGGTGATCGGTGAAGTAGCCGCCGAGCAGCGGTCCGGCGACGGACGCGAGACCGAAGACGGCGCCGATCAGGCCCATGTACCGGCCGCGTTCCCGGGGCGGGACGATGTCGGCGATGATCGCCTGCACACCGATCATGAGCCCGCCGGCGCCGATGCCCTGGACCGCGCGGAAGGCGATCAGCTGGTCCATGGTCCCGGCGCGGCCGGCGAGGGCGGAGCCGAGGACGAAGACGGCGATGGCGAACTGGAAGACGCCCTTGCGGCCGACCAGGTCGCCGAGTTTGCCGTAGACCGGCAGGCCGATGGTGGAGGTGAGCAGGTAGGAGGTGATCGCCCAGGACATCTTGTCCAGGCCGTGCAGTTCGCCGACGATCTTCGGCAGGGCGGTGGCGACGATCATCTGGTCGAGGGCGGCCAGCAGCAGGGCCAGCATCAGCCCGAGGAACACCCACCGCACCCGGCGGGGCCCGAGGCCGGCGGGCGGCGGGGGTGGCGGCGGCGGCGCGGTCGCGGTCTCCTCGCCGGCGGCCGGTGCCACGACCGGCTCGGGCTTCACCAGTGTCGTCCCGCCCACGTACCGCTCCCCTCGTCAGACCTGTTCACATTTCCCGCGTAAGGCGACAACTGCGAACAACTGCGGCGAGTTACGGCACTCTCCGGTACGGAACGGAGATGCACTCGTACCGGTGACGGGGCCGACCGGCGGTCAACCCCCCTTCACCGGCGGGCGCTTGGGCTACTTCTCGACCTCGGCGGCGAGCCGGGCGAGCAGCGCGTCGTAGATGCGGCCGAGGCCCTTGGGCGCGAACGTCCTCTCGAAGAAGCCGCCGATGCCGCCGGCGCCCTGCCAGGTGGTGGTGACGACCACGCGCGACGCGCCCTCACCGGCGGGGGTGACACGCCAGGTGGTGACCATGGAGGAGTTGCGGTCCTTCTCCACCAGCTCGCCGTCGGTGGGCTCGCTGACGTCCAGCAGGCAGTCGCGCACCCGCTTGCTGGTGGCCTGGAGCTTCCAGTGGACGAGGGTGCCCTCGCCGTCGCCGCCCTCGCGCACCTCGTACTCGCTGAACTGCTCGGGCAGCAGCCTCTGCCGCGTGCCGCGGTAGTCGGCGAGGGCGTCGAACACCTTCTCCGCGTCCGCCGCGACGACCCGCTCCGTAGTGGCCTCGACCTGCGCCATTGCGTTCCTCCACGACCTGGTTCCTCGGGGTTGGGGCAAGCCAACCACCCCGGCGCCCGGCCGCCCAAATCGGGGTTCGCACGATCATGGGAACATGTGTTCTATTGTGTGGGCAGCGCTAGCTAGGAGGCGTCATGCGCTGGGAGAACCTCACAGACGAGAGCGAACACGGCCGGGCCGCCGACACCGCGCTGTTCGGCGCGGACGCCGTGACGACCCGGACGTTCGACACGCCCGAGTTCCAGGGCATCACCTTCCACGAGGTCCGGGCGCGCTCGGTGCTGAACCGCGTGCCGGGCGCCTCCCGCATGCCGTTCGAGTGGACGGTCAACCCCTACCGGGGCTGCACGCACGCGTGCGTCTACTGCTTCGCCCGCAAGACGCACAGCTACCTCGACCTGGACACGGGCATCGGCTTCGACACCCAGATCGTGGTCAAGGTGAACGCCCCCGAGGTGCTGCGCCGCCAGCTCGGCTCCCGCCGCTGGCAGGGCGACCACGTGGCGATGGGCACCAACGTCGACTGCTACCAGCGCGCCGAGGGCCGCTACCGGCTGATGCCGGGCATCATCTCGGCGCTCACCGATCACGCGAACCCGTTCTCGATCCTCACCAAGGGCACCCTGATCCTGCGCGACCTGGACCTGCTGGTCCGGGCGGCCGAGGTGACGGACGTGGGCGTCTCGGTCTCCGTCGGCTTCCTGGACCCCGTGCTGTGGCGCACGGTGGAGCCGGGCACGCCCGCGCCCGAGCGCCGGCTGGACGTCGTCCGCACCTTCGGGGAGCACGGGATCGGCTGCGGGGTGCTGATGGCGCCGGTGATCCCGTTCCTGAGCGACGACCCGGCCCAGCTGCGCGCCACGGTCCGGGCCATCGCGGCGGCCGGGGCCACCTCCGTCACCCCCCTGGTGCTGCATCTGCGCCCCGGGGCCCGGGAGTGGTTCATGGCCTGGCTCGGGCAGCACCATCCGCACCTGGTGCGACGGTACGAGCGGCTGTACGCGGAGGGCGCCTACGCGCCCAAGTGGTACCAGCGCCGGATCACCCGCCAGGTGCACGAACTGGCACAGGAGTACGGCATCGGGCCCGCGCGCGCGGGGGCGGCCCGCCGGATCCGCCCGGCGGAGCCGGCGCCGGCCCCCGCCGAGCCCGAGCCGGTCCAGCTCAGCCTCATGTGAGGACGCCCAGGGTCGTTGGGGGGCATCGCACGGCCCGATCGGGTCAAGTATCGCCGCAACGCGTTCTTCAGGGCCCCGACTCCGGGACGATCCGGCGAGAGCCGTGAGCCTCGCGGTTCGCCGAAGACCTCCGTCCCGGGAGGACCCGTATGAGAACACGCGCAGCCCTGCTGTGCGCAGCCGCGGCCGCCACCGTGCTCGCGGGCTCGGTCACCGCCGCACCCGCGCAGGCCGCCCGGCCCGCGCAGCTCAGCTGGAAGACGTGCGGCACCGCCGACTACCCCACCCTCCAGTGCGCGTCCCTGACGGTGCCGCTGAACCACGCCGACCCCTCGGGCCGGCGGATCACCCTCGCGCTGTCCCGCGTCCCGCACACCGCGCGGGCCTCCCAGGGACCGCTGCTGGTCAACCCCGGCGGCCCCGGCGGCAGCGGTCTGACGCTCGCCGGGTTCGTCGCGTCGTCGCTGCCGAAGAGCGTGGCGGCCCGGTACGACGTCATCGGCTTCGACCCGCGCGGGGTCGGCCGCAGCGAGCCCGCCCTGAACTGCGTGCCCGGCCACTTCAAGCCGGTGCGCCCCGACTCCGTACCGGCCACGCCCGCGCTGGAGCGGGCCAACCTCGACCGCGCCCGGTCCTTCGCCGAGGCCTGCGGCCGGAAGTACGGCGACCTGCTGCCGTATCTGGACACCGTCAGCGCGGCCCGGGACCTGGAAGCCGTCCGCCGCGCCCTCGGCGCCGCGAAGATCAGCTACTTCGGCTACTCCTACGGCACCTACCTGGGCGCGGTGTACGGGAAGCTGTATCCCGGGCGGGTGCACCGCATGGTGCTGGACTCGATCGTCGACCCGACGGGCGTCTGGTACGAGGACAACCTCGGCCAGGACTACGCCTTCGACGACCGGCACCGGGCGCTGATGGCCTGGATCGCCAAGTACGACAGCACGTACGGGCTGGGCAAGGACCCCGAGGAGATCGAGGCCCGCTGGTACGCGATGCGGGCGGCCCTGGCGAAGAAGCCGGCCGGGGGCCGGGTCGGCGCCGCCGAACTGGAGGACACCTTCACGCCGGGCGCCTACTACAACGGCTACTGGCCCTACCTCGCCGAGGCGTTGGCGGCCTGGGTCCATCGCGGGGACACCAGGCCGCTGGTGGAGGCGTACCAGAACTTCGGCGCCGTGGACGCCGAGGGGGACAACGGCTACAGCGTCTACGCGGCGGTGCAGTGCCGGGACGCGGCGTGGCCGCGCGGCTGGGACCGGTGGCGCGCGGACGCCTGGGACGTGTACGCCAAGGCACCCGTGATGGCCTGGAGCAACGCCTGGTACAACGCGCCGTGCGCGTTCTGGCCGACGGCCCCGCTGCGGCCGGTGGACATCACCAACGGCACGCTGCCGCCGGCCCTGCTCTTCCAGGCCACCGACGACGCGGCGACCCCCTACTCCGGCGGCGCGACGGCGCACCGGCTGCTGGCCCGCTCCAGCCTGGTGGTCGAGGAGGGCGGCGGCAACCACGGCGTCACGCTCAGCGGCAACGCGTGCCTGGACGAACACCTGGCCGCGTACCTGGGTGACGGCAGGGTGCCGCGCGGCAGCGGCACGGTGGACGCGGTCTGCCCGAAGTCCCCCGACCCGGCGCCGCCGAAGGGGAAGTCGGCGTCGACGACGTCCCGCGGCTCGACCCTGCACGGCCTCCTGGGCTTCCGCCGCTAGCCGACGGGCTGGGCCCGAGCCACGCGCGCACCCCACGGGAGACCCGGCCCCCCAGGGGCGGGCCACGCGCCCGCGCGACTCCCCCAGCCCGTAGCCGTCGGCCCGCGCGGCCGCGTGCCCTATGGGTGGGGGCCGGGCCTGCGGCGCGGGGCTGGAGGCCTTGTCGGGTGTCCGACGCGTTGCCTACCGGCGGGGCCGGACCTCCTACGGGCTGGGGGGGTGTTGTCAGTGGGGTGGTCCATCATGGGGGCCATGAGCGAACCGACTCGCATCCCCGCCCCGGCCGGGGTGTTCCCCGCCGCCCAGTACACCCATGTGGTGACCGCGGCCGGCCGTCTCGTCGCGGTCTCGGGCCAGCTTCCCCTCGACGAGGACGGCGCGTTGGTCGGGGCGGGCGACCCGACGGCCCAGGCGCGGCAGGTGTTCGCGAATCTGCGGCGCTGCCTGGCCGCCGCGGGAGCCGGTTTCGAGGACGTGGTGAAGCTGACGTACTTCGTCACGGACATGGCCCACATGCCGGCGATCCGCGCGGCCCGCGCCGCCCACATACCCGACGACCGCCTGCCCGCCTCCTCGGCGGTGGCGGTGGCCGGGCTGGTGTCGCCGGAGTTCCTGCTGGAGGTCGAGGCCCTGGCGGTGGTGGCCGCGTGAGCGAGCTGACGGTCCGGGAGATGACCCTCGCCGACTGCGACCGCGTCTCCGAGATACGCATCCGTGGCTGGCGGCACGCCTACCGGGGCCTCATGCCCCAGCGGTACCTCGACGGGCTCAGCGTGACCGCGGACGCCGAGCGCAGGCGGGCCCGCTTCGCCGAAGGGACCGGCTCCGTGGTGAACCTCGTCGCCGAGCGGGACGGCACGGTGGTCGGCTGGGCGGCACACGGGCCGTACCGGGACGGCGGGACGCGCACCGGCGACGCCGAGCTGTACGCGATCTACGTCGACCCGGCCCGGCTCGGCGGCGGGATCGGGCGGGCGCTGCTGGCCGCGTCGGCCGAGCGGTGCCGGGCGTATCCCCGCATGCTCCTGTGGGTCCTCAAGGAGAACGCGCCCGCCCGCCGCTTCTACGAGCGCGCCGGGTTCCGGCCCGACGGGGCCGAGGAGCCCTTCGAGGTGGACGGCGTACCGGTGCCCGAGGTGCGGTACGTGAGGACGCTGGGCGGCTGACCGGACTCAGCTCGGCTGCTGCTCCGGTATCCGCGCCAGCGCGTGCACGGCCGCCTCGGCGAGCGCGGGGTGCGCGAGGGCCTCGGTGAGGACCCGCCGGGCGCGGGCGTCGCCGAGCGCGCCGAGGCCCTCCACGCAGGCGAGGGCCACCCGCCGGTAGGGGTCGTGCGGGCGCAGCCGCCGCTCCAGCGTGGTGATCAGCGCGGGCACGGCCTCCGGTGCGCGCAGGGCGACCAGGAGCCGTACCGGGTGCAGGGCGTAGGCGACGCGCAGTTCGTTGGTGGCGAGGGCGGCCGCGGCGCGGGCCGTGCGCGGGTCGCCGAGCCGGGCGAGGGCGTGGGCCGCGGAGGCGCAGCGCGGCGGGTCGCGGTGGTTGAGCAGCAGCACCAGGGACTCGAAGGCGCGCCGGTCGCCGGCCAGGCCGAGGCGGAAGGCGGCCAGTTCCCTGGCCCACAGCGGCTGTCCGGGCGCGGTGAGCACCTCCGCCAGTTCGTCGTGGTCCCCGGTGGCCAGCAGGTGCTCGAACGCGGCCGAGCCGCCCGACTCCCGCCGTAAGCGCTCCGTGAGCGATCGCAACTCTTCGTCCACGAGGTCCAGCGTAGGCGGGTCGCGGCGGCCGGGGGACCTACATCACAAAGTCGGTTCGCCACCGGGGACTAGCGCGCTCGTTACCGGCCGGTTAAGCTCATACGAGCGAGTAACCCTCTCGCATTTCCGCTGGCGACGGTTTGGTGACGCGGCCGTCGCGAGCGAGCAGGTCGGTTCGGTACGCCGTGTGTACCGCAGGACGACCCGGCTTCGGGACAGAGCCGGTCGGACGTTCCGCCGCTCCCGGGCGTGTGCACGCCCGTGGCACCGGCGCCCCCGGGCGTGTGCGCTCGCAGCCCGGCAACACCCGCACTCTCCCGCCCCGTGGTGCGCCTCCGGCGCACCACGGAGCGCTCCTCGTCGTCACCCTCATTCCAGGAGTCCCGCGATGGCCACTCCCCTGTCCGACTCAGCTCTGTCCCCGCTGTCCCCCCTCAAGACGATCGCCGTCGTCGGTCTCGGCACCATGGGCACCGGCATCGCCGAGGTCCTCGCGAAGGCCGGCCGCGAGGTGATCGGCATCGACATCAGCGAGGCCCGGACCGCGCAGGCGCTCGCCACCCTGGAGGCCGCCACCGCCCGTGCCGTGGCGCGCGGCAGGCTCACCGAGGAGGAGCGCGCCCGGGCGCTGGCCCGGGTCCGCACCGCCACGGACCTCACCGCGGCGGCCGACGCCGACCTCGTCATCGAGGTGGCGCCGGAGTCGTACGAGATCAAGCACCAGATCTTCCGGGAGCTGGACGGCATCGTCCGCCCGGAGACGATCCTGGCGACCGGCACCAACGCGCTGTCGGTGACCCGGCTGGCCGCCGACTCGGCCCGTCCCGAGCGCGTGCTCGGCCTGCACTTCTTCAACCCGGCGCCGGCGATGCGACTGGTGGAGGTCGTCTCCTCGGTGCTGACCGCGCCGCAGGCCGTGGCCGCCGTCACCGACCTCGCGATCGAGCTGGGCAAGGAGCCGGTCGCGGTCGGCGACCGCCCCGGCTTCGTCGCGGACGGGCTGCTGTTCGGCTACCTCAACCAGGCCGCCGCGATGTACGAGGCCAAGTACGCCTCCCGCGAGGACATCGACGCCGCCATGCGGCTCGGCTGCGGCCTGCCCATGGGTCCGCTCGCCCTACTGGACCTCATCGGCATCGACACCGCGCGGACGGTCCTGGAGGCCATGTACGCCGAGTCCCGGGACCGGCTGCACGCCCCCGCCCCGATCCTCAAGCAGCTCAGCGAGGCGGGCCTGACCGGCCGCAAGTCGGGGCGCGGCTTCTACACGTACGAGGCGCCGGGCAGCGGGACGGTCGTGCCGGACGCGCTGACGCCGGCGGCGGACGCCTCGCCGGTCGCGGGCCGCGCGGTGGGTTCGGTGGGCGTCGCCGGCTCCGGCACCATGGCCTCCGGCATCGCCGAGGTGTTCGCCAAGGCGGGCTACGACGTCGTCCTGGCCGCCCGCAGCGAGGAGAAGGCGCAGGCCGCCAAGGCCCGTATCGGCAAGTCGCTGTCCCGCTCCGTCGACAAGGGCCGGCTGACCGCTGAGGCCGCCGCGCAGATCCTGGACCGGATCACGCCGGCGGGCTCCTACGAGGCCTTCGCCGAGGTCGACCTGGCGGTCGAGGCGATCGCCGAGGACCTGGAGATCAAGCGGCAGCTGTTCGCCACGCTGGACAAGGTGTGCAAGCCGGGTGCGGTGCTGGCCACGACCACCTCGTCGCTGCCCGTCGTCGCCTGCGCCCGCGCGACCTCGCGCCCGCAGGACGTGATCGGCATGCACTTCTTCAACCCGGCACCGGCGATGAAGCTGGTCGAGGTCGTGCGGACGGTGCTGACGGCGGACGACGTCCACGCGACCGTGCGCGAGGTCTGCGCGAAGATCAGGAAGCACCCGGTGGACTGCGGCGACCGCGCCGGTTTCATCGTGAACGCGCTGCTGTTCCCGTACCTCAACAACGCGGTCAAGATGGTGCAGGAGCACTACGCGTCGCTCGACGACATCGACGCGGCGATGAAGCTGGGCGGCGGCTACCCGATGGGCCCGTTCGAGCTGCTGGACGTGGTCGGGCTGGACGTCTCGCTGGCCATCGAGAAGGTGCTGCACCGCGAGTTCCGCGACCCCGGTCTCGCCCCGGCGCCGCTGCTGGAGCACCTGGTGGCGGCGGGCTGCCTGGGCCGCAAGACCGGCCGTGGTTTCCGCGAGTATGCCCGCCGCTGACGGCGTCGGCGACTGGTTCCGGACGGAGCCGGACTGGGGCGGACTGCTCGACCCGGGTGGCTCTCCCCCGGCCGCCCGGCCCGGCGGTCCCCCACCCTCCGGGGGTGGGGGACACCCCGGACCTGCGCATCAGGCTGCGCGCATGCAGTACGTTCGGGTCATGTCCCAGCCCGCCAAGTCCTCACGTACACCAGCCACGCCCGACGCGCCGGAAAGTGCCGCAGGCAGTCGTGCCGCCGCCCAGCGGCTGAAAATGCGCCGAGAACTGGCGGCAGCAGCCATGGAGCTGTTCGCGACCAAAGGGTACGAGGCCACCACCGTCGACGAGATCGCCGCCGCCGCCGGCGTCGCCCGGCGCACCTTCTTCCGCCACTTCCGCTCCAAGGAAGAGGCGATCTTCCCGGACCACGACGACACGCTGATCCGCGCGGAGGCGGTCCTCAACGCCGCGCCGGCGCACGAGCACCCGCTCGACACCGTGTGCCGGGGCATCAAGGAGGTCATGAAGATGTACGCGGCGCGGCCGGAGATCTCGGTCGCCCGCTACAAGCTCACCCGCGAGGTGCCCACCCTGCGCGAGGCCGAGATCGCCTCCGTGGCCCGTTACGAGCGCCTGTTCACGCGGTATCTGCTCGGCCACTTCGACGAGCACGCGCACGCCGACGACGCCAACGACGATCCGCTGCTGGCCGAGGTCGCCGCCTCGGCCGTGGTCACCGCCCACAACCACGTGCTCAGGCGCTGGCTGCGGGCGGGCGGCCAGGGGGACGTGGAGGCCCAGCTGGACCACGCCTTCGCGATCGTGCGCAAGACCTTCGGCACCGGCATCGGGGCCGGCCGCGGCACGGCCCCCCGGCAGGCCGCCTCGGCCCCGGCCGCCGCCTCCGAGGCGGGCGAGGTGCTGGTGACCGTGGCACGCACCGACGCGCCTCTGGAAGAGGTCATGCGCACCATCGAGCAGGCCCTCAAGGAACGCTGATCCGCCCTTTCCCGCTGTGACGACGGCCACCCTCCGGGTGGCCGTTTTTGCATGTCAGCGCCCCTTTTGGCACGCCGGGAGAGGCCGTTTCGATCGATCATCGCTCATCTGTCAAGTAAAGATTTCATCTGAGAGCAAGTTCTGGCACTCAGTGCCTTGCGGGGTGACACGCGGTGTCATACGTTGAAGGAGTCCGGGCTGTCCCCGCAGACCATCACCTGCGGCCCGGGCGCCTGCGTCACAGGCAACCTCCCGCGCCACCACGCGCTGCCGAAGCACCACCGAGCCGAACCGACGGCACACCCCTCGAAAACCCTCAGCAGCACTCATCGCAGCACCGACGATCCCTCAGGCGCCCCTCCCTCAGGGCGCTCACCGCCGGAGGCAACACCGTGACCGTGAAGGACATCCTGGACGCGATCCAGTCGAAGGACGCCACGTCCGCCGACTTCGCCGCCCTGCCGATCCCCGAGTCGTACCGCGCGATCACCGTGCACAAGGACGAGACGGAGATGTTCGCGGGCCTGCAGACCCGCGACAAGGACCCGCGCAAGTCGATCCACCTGGACGAGGTCCCCGTGCCCGAGCTGGGCCCGGGCGAGGCCCTGGTGGCCGTCATGGCCTCCTCGGTGAACTACAACTCGGTGTGGACGTCGATCTTCGAGCCCCTGTCCACCTTCGGGTTCCTGGAGCGCTACGGCCGCACCAACGAGCTGGCCAAGCGTCACGACCTGCCGTACCACATCATCGGCTCCGACCTCGCGGGCGTCGTCCTGCGCACCGGCCCCGGCGTGAACGCCTGGAAGCCCGGTGACGAGGTCGTCGCACACTGCCTGTCCGTCGAGCTGGAGTCCTCCGACGGCCACAACGACACCATGCTCGACCCCGAGCAGCGCATCTGGGGCTTCGAGACCAACTTCGGCGGCCTCGCCGAGATCGCGCTGGTGAAGTCCAACCAGCTGATGCCGAAGCCGGCCCACCTCAGCTGGGAGGAGGCCGCGGCCCCGGGCCTGGTCAACTCCACCGCCTACCGCCAGCTGGTCTCCCGCAACGGCGCCGGCATGAAGCAGGGCGACAACGTACTCATCTGGGGCGCGAGCGGCGGCCTCGGCTCCTACGCCACCCAGTTCGCCCTGGCCGGCGGCGCCAACCCGGTCTGCGTCGTCTCCTCGCCGCAGAAGGCGGAGATCTGCCGCTCGATGGGCGCCGAGGCGATCATCGACCGCAACGCCGAGGGCTACAAGTTCTGGAAGGACGAGCGGACCCAGGACCCCAAGGAGTGGAAGCGCTTCGGCAAGCGCATCCGCGAGCTGACCGGCGGCGAGGACATCGACATCGTCTTCGAGCACCCCGGCCGCGAGACCTTCGGCGCCAGCGTCTACGTCACCCGCAAGGGCGGCACGATCACCACCTGCGCCTCGACCTCGGGCTACCTGCACGAGTACGACAACCGCTACCTGTGGATGTCGCTGAAGCGGATCATCGGCTCGCACTTCGCGAACTACCGCGAGGCCTGGGAGGCCAACCGCCTCATCGCCAAGGGCAAGATCCACCCGACCCTCTCCAAGGTCTACTCCCTTCAGGACACCGGGCAGGCCGCCTACGACGTCCACCGCAACCTGCACCAGGGCAAGGTCGGCGTGCTGTGCCTCGCCCCCGAGGAGGGCCTGGGCGTGCGCGACGAGGAGATGCGCGCCAAGCACATCGACGCCATCAACCGCTTCCGGAACGTCTGAGAACCGGGAGGCCATAGATGACAGAGCGTCAGAAGGACCGGCCGTGGCTGATGCGGACGTACGCCGGTCACTCCACGGCGGAGGCGTCCAACGAGCTGTACCGGCGCAACCTCGCCAAGGGCCAGACCGGTCTGTCGGTGGCGTTCGACCTGCCGACGCAGACCGGCTACGACCCCGACCACATCCTCGCGCGCGGCGAGGTCGGCCGGGTGGGCGTGCCCGTCGCGCACCTCGGTGACATGCGCCGGCTGTTCCAGGACATCCCCCTGGAGCAGATGAACACCTCGATGACGATCAACGCCACCGCCATGTGGCTGCTGGCGCTCTACCAGGTCGTCGCGGAGGAGCAGGGCGCGGACATCACCAAGCTCCAGGGCACGACCCAGAACGACATCGTCAAGGAGTACCTGTCCCGGGGCACCCACGTGTTCCCGCCGGAACCCTCGCTCCGCCTGACGACGGACATGATCGCGTACACGGTCTCCCACATCCCGAAGTGGAACCCGATCAACATCTGCAGCTACCACCTGCAGGAGGCCGGGGCCACGCCGGTGCAGGAGATCGCGTACGCGATGTCCACCGCGATCGCCGTCCTCGACGCCGTGCGCGACTCCGGCCAGGTGCCGCAGGAGCGCATGGGGGACGTCGTCGCCCGCATCTCCTTCTTCGTGAACGCGGGCGTCCGCTTCATCGAGGAGATGTGCAAGATGCGCGCGTTCGGCCGCATCTGGGACGGGATCACCCGCGAGCGGTACGGCATCGAGGACCCCAAGCAGCGCCGGTTCCGCTACGGCGTCCAGGTCAACTCGCTCGGCCTGACCGAGGCGCAGCCGGAGAACAACGTCCAGCGGATCGTGCTGGAGATGCTGGCGGTCACCCTCTCCAAGGACGCACGCGCGCGTGCCGTGCAGCTGCCCGCCTGGAACGAGGCGCTGGGCCTGCCCCGGCCCTGGGACCAGCAGTGGAGCCTGCGCATCCAGCAGGTCCTCGCCTACGAGAGCGACCTGCTGGAGTACGACGACATCTTCGAGGGCTCGAAGGTGATCGAGGCGAAGGTCGACCAGCTGGTCGAGGACACCCTCGCGGAGATCGACCGCATCCAGGAGATGGGTGGCGCGCTGGCCGCCGTGGAGTCCGGCTACCTGAAGTCGCAGCTGGTCGCCTCGCACGCCGAGCGCCGGGCCCGGATCGAGTCCGGCGAGGAGAAGATCGTCGGCGTCAACATCTTCGAGGGCACCGAGCCGAACCCGCTCACGGCCGATCTGGACACCGCCATCATGACGGTCGACCCGGCGGTCGAGGCCCGCGTTATCGAGTCCCTCCAGCACTGGCGGGACACCCGCTACCAGCCGCCCTTCAACCACCCGCGCCCCTGCAAGGCACTGGAGCGGCTGAAGGAGGCCGCCAAGGGCACCGACAACCTCATGGAGGCCACGCTGGAGTGCGCCCGCGCCGGGGTCACCACCGGCGAGTGGGCGGGCGCCCTGCGCGAGGTGTTCGGCGAGTACCGGGCGCCCACCGGGGTCTCCTCCGCGCCGGTGGCCGTCGCCGCCGAGGCCGGCTCGGCGCTCGCCGAGGTCCGCGCCCGGGTGGACGCCACCGCCCGTGAGCTGGGCGTCGGCAAACTGCGCTTCCTGGTCGGCAAGCCGGGCCTGGACGGTCACTCCAACGGCGCCGAGCAGATCGCCGTCCGCGCGCGGGACGCCGGCTTCGAGGTGGTGTACCAGGGCATCCGGCTCACGCCCGAGCAGATAGTGGACGCGGCCCTGGCCGAGGACGTGCACGCCGTGGGCCTGTCGATCCTCTCCGGCTCGCACGCCCAGCTGGTCCCCGATGTGCTCCAGCGGCTGCGTGTGGCCGGTGCCACAGATATACCGGTGATCGCCGGTGGCATCATCCCCAACGGTGACGCCGAGCAGCTGAGGCAAGCCGGAGTGGCCGCCGTCTTCACCCCGAAGGACTTCGACATCACCGGGATCATCGGCCGCATCGTCGACGAGATCCGGAAAGCGAACAAGCTCGACCCCCTGGAGGTCCCCGCATGACGACCCCTGTCAACCGCCTTCGCCCGCGGCGCTCCTGCCTGGCCGTACCGGGCAGCAACCCGCGCTTCCTGGAGAAGGCGCAGGGCCTCCCCGCGGACCAGGTCTTCCTGGACCTGGAGGACGCGTGCGCGCCGCTCGCCAAGCCCGAGGCGCGGCACACCATCGTCAAGTTCCTCAACGAGGGCGACTGGACGGGCAAGACGCGCGTGGTCCGGGTGAACGACTGGACGACCGAGTGGACGTACCGGGACGTCGTCACGGTGGTGGAGGGCGCGGGCCCGAACCTGGACTGCATCATGCTGCCGAAGGTGCAGAACGCCCAGCAGGTCGTCGCCCTGGACCTGCTGCTGACGCAGATCGAGAAGACGATGGGCTTCGAGGTCGGCCGGATCGGCATCGAGGCGCAGATCGAGAACGCGCAGGGCCTGAACAACGTCAACGAGATCGCGCAGGCCTCCCCGCGGATCGAGACCATCATCTTCGGCCCGGCCGACTTCATGGCCTCCATCAACATGAAGTCCCTGGTCGTGGGCGAGCAGCCGCCCGGCTACCCGGCGGACGCCTACCACTACATCCTGATGAAGATCCTGATGGCCGCCCGCGCCAACGACCTCCAGGCGATCGACGGCCCCTACCTCCAGATCCGCAACGTCGACGGCTTCCGCGAGGTCGCCGGCCGCGCCGCCGCGCTGGGCTTCGACGGCAAGTGGGTGCTGCACCCCGGTCAGGTCGACGCCGCCAACGAGGTCTTCTCGCCGTCGCAGGAGGACTACGACCACGCCGAGCTGATCCTGGACGCGTACGACTACTACACGTCGGAGGCGGGCGGCAAGAAGGGCTCCGCGATGCTCGGCGACGAGATGATCGACGAGGCCAGCCGCAAGATGGCGCTGGTCATCGCGGGCAAGGGCCGTGCCGCCGGCATGCGGCGCACCAGCACGTTCGAGATCCCGGAGGCGTGACGGCGATGCAGTTCGGACGCACGTACGAGGAGTTCGAGGTCGGGGCGACGTACAAGCACTGGCCCGGCAAGACGGTCACGGAGTACGACGACCACCTGTTCTGTCTGCTCACCATGAACCACCACCCGCTCCACATGGACACCAACTACGCCGAGAAGACGACGGACTTCGGCAGGAACGTGGTGGTCGGGAACTACGTCTACTCCCTCCTGCTCGGCATGTCCGTCCCGGACATCTCCGGCAAGGCGATCGCCAACCTGGAGATCGAGTCGCTCAAGCACGTGGCGCCGACCTTCCACGGGGACACGATCTACGGCGAGACGACCGTGCTGGACAAGTGGCCGTCGAAGTCGAAGAACGACCGCGGGATCGTCCACGTCGAGACCAAGGGCTACAAGCAGGACGGCACCCTGGTGTGCGTCTTCCGCCGCAAGGTGATGGTGCCCACCGAGACGTACATCAAGGAGCGCGGCGGCGAGCAGCCGGGCCGCCCCGAGCTCAAGGAGCAGGAGAAGTAGCCATGGCCCGTCTCGCCCAGACCGCCGGTCTGACCGACGTCCAGCAGGAGATCCTCTCCACCGTCCGGGACTTTGTCGACAAAGAGATCATCCCGGTCGCGACCGAGCTGGAGCACCGCGACGAGTACCCGCAGCAGATCGTCGACGGCCTGAAGGAACTCGGCCTCTTCGGCCTGATGATCCCCGAGGAGTACGGCGGCCTGGGCGAGTCGCTGCTCACCTACGCGCTGTGCGTGGAGGAGATCGCCCGTGGCTGGATGTCGGTGTCCGGCATCATCAACACGCACTTCATCGTCGCGTACATGCTCAAGCAGCACGGCACGCAGGAGCAGAAGGACCACTTCCTGCCGAGGATGGCGGCCGGCGACATCCGGGGCGCCTTCTCGATGTCGGAGCCCGGCCTGGGCTCGGATGTGTCCGCCATCACGTCTAAGGCGGTCAAGGACGGCGACGAGTACGTCCTGAACGGTCAGAAGATGTGGCTGACGAACGGCGGCACCTCGTCGCTCGTGGCCGTTCTGGTCCGGAGTGACGAAGGACACCCCGAGGGCACGGCGCCGCACAAGTCGATGACGACCTTCCTGATCGAGAAGGAGCCGGGCTTCGGCGAGGTCCGCCCGGGCCTCACCATCCCCGGCAAGATCGAGAAGATGGGCTACAAGGGCGTCGACACGACCGAGCTGATCATGGACGGCCTGCGCGTTCCGGCCGATCGGGTGCTCGGCGGGGTCACCGGCCGAGGTTTTTACCAAATGATGGACGGCGTGGAGGTCGGCCGGGTCAATGTGGCGGCGCGCGGCTGCGGCGTCGCCCAGCGCGCCTTCGAACTGGGCGTTCAGTACGCCCAGCAGCGGCACACGTTCGGCAAGCCGATCGCCCAGCACCAGGCCATCCAGTTCAAGCTGGCGGAGATGGCGACCAAGGTCGAGGCCGCGCATGCGATGATGGTCAACGCGGCACGCAAAAAGGACTCCGGGGAGCGAAACGACCTGGAAGCGGGGATGGCGAAGTACCTCGCCTCCGAGTACTGCAAGGAGGTCGTGGAGGATGCCTTCCGGATCCACGGCGGCTACGGCTTCTCCAAGGAGTACGAGATCGAGCGCCTCTACCGCGAGGCCCCGATGCTGCTCATCGGTGAAGGTACCGCCGAGATCCAGAAAATGATCATCGGGCGCAGGCTGCTCGAAGAGTATCGATTCCAGGGCTGATTGTCCTGATACGGGGTGTTTTCTTCGAGAAGAAGATCACACCCCGTAGACACTCTTCGGCCGCCGACTCGGCTTCCTGGCTTGCCCAGTTGTGGCCCGCGCCCGGTACGATCCCCGGAAAGCCGCCGTCCCCCGTCAGAGCGCGGCATCATCCGCTACGAAGGTCATCCATGCCCCACAGCCAAACCTCTGCACCTCGCGACAGCCGAGCCGGCGTACGCCTCGCGCGCGGAGCATCGCCGTGGCTTCTCCCGACCGTCGCCACCGCAGCCCTCAGCCTGGCCCGCGCTCGCCGCTCGGGCGTCGCCAAGGCCGTCGCCGTGCCCGCCACCGCGCTCGCGGCGGGCATGCTGTGGTTCTTCCGCGACCCCGAGCGCGAGATCGCCCCTGGCCGGGTCATCTCGCCCGCCGACGGTGTGGTGCAGAGCATCATGCCGTGGAAGGACGGGCGTACCCGCGTCGCCATCTTCATGAGCCCGCTCAACGTCCACGTCAACCGCGCGCCCCTCGCGGGCACCGTGACGTCCGTCGAGCACATCCCCGGCGGCTTTGTTCCGGCTTTCAACAAGGAGAGCGAGAACAACGAGCGCGTAGTCTGGCATTTCGACACCGAACTCGGCGACATCGAGATGATCCAGATCGCCGGCGCGGTGGCCCGCCGCATCGTTCCCTACATCCCCGAGGGAACGAAGGTCGAGCAGGGCGACCGTATCGGTCTGATCCGCTTCGGCTCGCGTGTCGACCTCTACCTGCCCGAGGGCGTGGAGGTCGCGGTCGAGGTCGGCCAGAAGACCGTGGCTGGGGTGACTCGCATTGACCGTGATTGATCCGGAGACCCAGGCGGGCTGGGTGCCCGAGGCCGACGAGGTGGACGACGAGGAGGAGATGCCTCTCTCTCTCCGCCTGTCGATAGCGGACACCCTGACGCTGGGCAACGCCACGTGCGGCTTCATGGCGGTGTACTTCACCACCACCGGCATCCTGATCCCGCACCTCACCGGCAGCCAGGAGTCCGGCATGGCCCGCCACAGCGCGGCCACGGCGGTCATCCTGATGCTCTGCGCGGCGGTCTTCGACCTGTTCGACGGGCTGGTGGCCCGCAAGCTGCGCTCGTCGCCGATGGGCGCGGAGCTGGACAACCTGTCCGACCTGATCAGCTTCGGGCTGGCCCCCGCGTACTTCGTCCTGGTCTACGGCATGGTCGCGGACGACGCGCACCAGCGGGTGGCCGCGGTGGGCGCGATCGTGGTGCTGCTGGCCGTGGTGCTGAGACTGGCCCGGTTCAGCTGCGTGACCATGAAGGACGGCATGTTCCAGGGCATGCCCTCGCCGTTCGGCGCGCTGACGGTCGTCTCGATCGTGCTGCTGGAGCTGCCGTTCGTGGCGACGCTGCTGGCGATCCTCGGGACCGCGTGGCTGATGGTGAGCCGGGTGGAGTACCCGAAGCCGCGGGGGCGTCTCGCGGGCGCGATGCTCTCCTGGATCGTGCTGTCGATGGGGCTGCTGGCGGCATGGGCCTTCGACGCGCCCAGCGGGCAGCTGCTCCTCCAGACGGGCTGTGCGCTGCAGCTGGTGATGGGCGCGGTGATCCCGCTGTTCGCCACGGCGCGGCGGGTGAACAACTTCCGCGACAACCGCCGTGAGGCTCGCGCGGCGCAGTTGCCGTAGCGGCGCTTGGACGAGGGCCCCTTACCCGGGTTGGGTAAGGGGCCTTTCGCTTACCCCCGGGGGCCTCAGGCCAAGTGGTCCTCGGCCAGCCGCGCAGCGACCCGCTCCAGGATCGGCCCGGCATCCGCGATGCACCGGGCCACGTCCGGTTCGACGGACGTCAGCGGGTACGCCTGGGAGATCCCGGCCGCCAGCAACGCCTCCGTCGGCAGCGCCAGCCGCCCGCACACCGCCACGACGGTCTTCCCCGCGGAGCGCGCCGCCGCGGCGACCCCCGCCGGCGCCTTGCCGTGCAGGGTCTGCTCGTCCAGCGAGCCCTCCCCGGTGATCACCAGCGAGGCCCGCTCCAGGGCGGGTGCGAAGCCGAGCACGTCCAGCATCACCTCGATGCCGGGGCGGAACCGCGCACCGAGGAGCAGGGCGCCGTAGCCGATGCCCCCGGCGGCCCCCGCGCCCGGCGCCACCGCGTACTCGGCGGCCCGCGGCCCGGCCTCCGCCTCCAGGACCTTCGCGAAGCGGACCAGCGCGGCGTCCAGCGTGTCCACGTCGTCCGGCGAGGCGCCCTTCTGCGGGCCGTACACCGCCGGGGCGCCCTTCGGTCCGGTCAGCGGGTTGTCGACGTCGCTGGCCAGGACCAGTTCGACCGAGGACAGCCGGGGGTCGAGTCCGGAGAGGTCGGCGCGGGCCAGATCGGCGAGTCCGCCGCCGCCCGGGGGCACCGGCTCGCCCTCCTCGGTCAGGAACCGCGCGCCCAGCGCGGACAGCATGCCCGCACCGCCGTCCGTCGTGGCGCTGCCGCCGACGCCGAACACGATCGTCCGCGCACCGGCGTCCAGCGCGGCGCGCAGCAGTTCCCCGGAGCCGTACGTCGAGGCGGTCAGCGGCGCGAAGACTCCGGCCGGCAACCGCTGCAAGCCGCTGGCCTCGGCCATCTCCACCACCGCGGTGGCGCCGCGCAGCGCGAACGCGGCCGTGACCTCCTCGCCGAGCGGCCCGGCGACCCGCACCTCCCGGCGTTCGAAGCCGGCCGCGACCGCCGCGTCCACGGTCCCGTCGCCGCCGTCGGCCACGGGCAGCGCCTCCACCCGGAGATCCGGCACGACCCGACGCAACCCGGCCGTCACCCGCTCGGCGACCTGCACGGCCGTCAGCGAGCCCTTGAACTTGTCCGCGGCGATGAGCACCCGACGGGTCTCGTTCACTGCAGCGTCCGCCACCTTGTCTTCCCCTTGCTCTCCGGGCCCCGCGCACGTCAGGGCCAGTCGCGCCGCTGTGACCATAACCGCAGGACACCCCCGCCGTCATGCCCCGCCCGAACCCTGGGAAGCCGCTGGGAGCGGGCGGGGCAAAGTGGGTACACCGCTGCCATGAGCACCCAGCGCACCGGACCGGACCTCGCCGACCGCGTCCACGGCGGCTGGCTCGGCCGGATCGCGGGCAACATGCTCGGCAAGCCGGTCGAGCAGGGCGAGGTGTGGACGCGCGACCGCATCGACCGCTATCTGCGCCGGGCCGCCGCCCTGCCGCTGACCGACTACCTGCCCGGGCCGGCCGACGCCGAGGAGGCCGCCGTACTGCGCCCGGAGTGGCGCTGTTGCGTGCGCGGGCGGATCCACGGCAGCTGCCGGGACGACGACGTCGACTACGCGATCCTCGGCCTGCACCTGCTGGAGACCCACGGCTTCGGCTTCAGCACCGAGCAGATCGGCGACCTGTGGCTGCTCAGGCTGCCGTACCTGCAGACGTTCACGGCGGAACGGGCCGCGTACCGGAACCTCGCGAACGGGCTGAAACCGCCGCTGACGGCGACGTACGACAACCCGTACCAGGAGTGGATCGGCGCGTTGATCCGCGCCGACGTCTACGGCTGGACCTGTCCCGGCGATCCCGTCCGGGCCGCCGGTCTGGCCCGCCGGGACGCGGTGCTCTCGCACACCGGCAACGGCGTGTACGGCGCCATGTGGGCCGCCGCGCTGATCTCGGCCGCGTTCACCGCACCGACCGTCCGGGACGCCCTGGACACCGCGCTCTCGGTCGTCCCGGCGAGCAGCCGCCTGGCCCGGACGGTACGGCGGGTGGCCTCCCTGCACGACGCGCGGCTGCCGTGGGAGGAGACCCTGGCCACCGTGTCCGCGGAGACCGCGGGGCTCGGCTGGATCCACACGGTGCCGAACGTGGCCGTCCTCGCCGCCGGACTGCTGTACGGCGACGGCGACTTCACCCGCACCATCGCCCTGACCGTGCGCGGCGGCCTCGACACCGACTCCAACGGGGCGACGGCCGGTTCGGTGACCGGCGTCCTCACCGGCGCCGAGGCCATCCCGGCGCACTGGCGGGATCCGCTGGAGGACACGGTGCGCAGCGCGGTGTTCGGCTTCGACGGCGTACGGATCAGTGCGCTGGCCGAACGCACCCTGCGCCTGGCGACGAGCGGGACGTAGCCGGCGGCCGGCTGGTTACCCTTCCCCAATGACCACCACCCAGGATTTCGCCGCGTACATCGCGAGCCTGCCCCGCGTCCTCGCCGGGGCCGCCGCCCTCTTCCGGGACGCCGAGGGGCGGGTGCTGCTCGTCGAACCCAACTACCGTGACGGCTGGGCGCTGCCGGGCGGCACCATCGAGTCGGACGACGGGGAGACGCCGCGCCAGGGCGCCCGCCGGGAGACGCTGGAGGAGATCGGGCTCGACCGGGAACTCGGCCGGCTGCTGGCCGTGGACTGGGTGCACGGTGCGGGCCGGCCGCCGCTGGTGGCGTACCTGTACGACGGCGGTGTCCTCACCGAGGACGAGCTGAAGTCCATCCGCCTCCAGGAGGAGGAACTGCTCTCCTGGCGCATGGTCGCCCGCGAGGACCTCACCGCCCATCTGCCCGGGGCGCTCGGCCACCGTGTGCTGACCGCGCTGGACGTCCTCGCGGACGGCTCGGGCACGGCGGAACTGGAGAACGGCCACCGGGTGGCGTGACCGTCCGGCCCGCCGTGCGGCCGCTCAGCCCTCCGGGTCGCGCGGCTTGACGTCGACCTCGCGCAGCGCGTCGTCCCGGGCGGCGGCGCGTGCCTCCGTGCGGTGCCCGCGCTCGATGTAGTCCCGGACCACCAGTTCGACGGCGTCCTGCGGGTTCCCCACCCCGGCGAGCACCATGACCTCCACGACGAGCTGGGCGTCGAGCGAGACAGTCACCTTGGCCATGCGGGGACGCTAGCACCGGGCGCCGTGCCGCGGGACCTTACCGCCGGACCCGCCCGCGTGGTAATCCGTTCGCGGCGGCCATGCCGCCCGCCCTACCCTCGATGCCATGGCCAAGCCCCTCGTCGCCCTGCTCAGCGGGGCCGGTATCTCCACCGACTCCGGCATCCCGGACTACCGCGGGCCGAACGGACTGTGGCGGCGCGATCCGGAGGCCGAGAAGCTCGTGACGTACGAGTACTACATGGCGGACCCGGAGATCCGGCGGCGGTCCTGGCAGATGCGCCGGGAGAGCCAGACGCTGCGGGCCGAGCCGAACGCGGCGCACCGGGCCGTCGCCGAGCTGGAGAGGTCCGGCGTCCCGGTCCGGGTCATCACCCAGAACGTGGACGGCCTGCACCAGCTCGCCGGCATGCCCGCCCGCAAGGTGCTCGAACTCCACGGCAGCGCCCGCGCCGTCGTGTGCACCGGCTGCGGGGCCCGGGGAGCGATGGAGGACGCCCTCGCCCGGGTGGAGGCCGGCGAGGAGGACCCGCCGTGCCTGGAGTGCGGGGGCATCCTGAAGTCGGCGACGGTGATGTTCGGCGAGCGGCTGGATCCCGTGGTCCTCGGCGAGGCCGTGGCCATCACCAAGGCCTGCCAGGTGTTCATCGCCGTCGGCAGCAGCCTCCAGGTGCAGCCCGCCGCCGGCCTCGCCGGCGTGGCCGCCGACCACGGCGCACGCCTCGTCATCGTGAACGCCGAACCCACGCCGTACGACGACCTGGCGGACGAGGTCGTCCGGGAGCCGATCGGCACCGCGCTGCCCGCACTCCTGCGCACCCTGAGCGGCTGAGAACGCCCGGCGGGCGCCGGTCCGCCGGGTCAGAACAGCGCGCTGCCGCGTTCGAAGTCGAGCAGGCGGCGCTTGCGGTCGAGGCCGCCGCCGTAGCCGGTGAGGCTGCCGTCGGAGCCGATCACCCGGTGGCAGGGGACGATGATGCCGACGGGATTGCGGCCGTTGGCGAGGCCGACGGCGCGGGAGGCCCGGGGGTTGCCCAGGGCGTCGGCCAGTTCGCCGTAGGTACGGGTCTCGCCGTACGGGATGGCGGCCAGCTGCTGCCAGACGCTGCGCTGGAACGGTGTGCCGTGCAGGCCGAGCCGGACGGTGAACTCCTTGGTCTCGCCCGAGAAGTACGCGGTCAGCTGCTCGGCCGTCTCGGCGAACACGGGCAGGCTGTCCTCGCGCGGGCCGAACCTCTCCTCGCCGGGGCGGTGCCGCTGGCCCACCATGTACAGGCCGCACAGGGCGCCGTCGGCGTCGGCGACGAGGGTGAGCGGCCCGTACGGGCTGTCGATCACGGTGTGGTGGTTCATCGGAGTCCTTCAGGCCGGGAGGAAGTTGATCGGGTGGGTGTCCGTCGCCCACAGGTACTGCACGGCGTACGACCGCCAGGGCCGCCAGCTCTCCGCGCGGGCGGTGAGCGCGGCGGGGGTGGCCGGCAGGCCCAGCTCCTTCGCGGCGCGCCGGATGCCGAGGTCGGTGGGGAGGAAGGCGTCGGGGTCGCCGAGGGCGCGCATCGCGATGACGTCCACCGTCCAGGGCCCGAAGCCGGGCAGAGCGAGCAGCCGGGCCCGGGCCTCGGCCCAGTCGGCCTCCACGCCCAGGTGCAGGACGCCGTCGGCGAGTTCGCGGACCAGCGTGGTGAAGGTGGTGCGCCGGGTGCGGGGCATCGCCAGGGTCTCGGGGTCGACGGCGGCCAGTGCCTCGGGGGTGGGGAAGAGGTGGGTGAGGCCGCCCTCGGGGTCGTCCAGGGGCTTGCCGTGCGCGGTGACCAGGCGGGCCGCGTGGGTGCGGGCGGCGGCGGTGGAGACCTGTTGCCCGAGCACGGCGCGGACGGCGAACTCGGCCTCGTCGACCGTGCGCGGCACCCGGCGGCCCGGCGCCCGGTCGACCAGGGGTGCGAGGGCCGGGTCGGTGCGCAGGTGGCCGTCGACCGCCACCGGGTCGGCGTCCAGGTCGAGCAGGCGACGGCAGCGGCTGATGGCCACGGTCAGGTCGCGCAGGTCGCTGAGGCCGAGGCGGCAGGCGATGTGGTCGGGTCGGGGTGCGAGCGCGGCGATGCCGTGGCCGTACGGCAGCCTCAGGGTGCGGCGGTAGGCGCCGTCGCGCCACTCCTCGACACCGGGTACGGCGGTGGCGGCGAGGTGGCCGAAGAGGTTGGACGGGTTGAGCGGGGCGCGGAACGGCAGCCGCAGGGTGACCACGCCGGGCGTACCCGCGCCGCTCTTCGGCGCCCGGGCGCGCAGCTCGCTCGGGGACAGGGCGAAGACCTCGCGGACGGTGTCGTTGAAGGCGCGCACGGAGGCGAAACCGGCCGCGAACGCGATCTCCGCCATCGGCAGGGCCGTGGTCTCGATGAGCAGCCGCGCGGTCTGGGAGCGCTGCGCGCGGGCGAGCGCGAGGGGGCCGGCGCCCAGCTCGGCGAGCAGCTGGCGCTCCACCTGCCGGGTGCTGTAGCCGAGCCGGGCGGCGAGTCCGGGCACGCCCTCGCGGTCCACGACCCCGTCGGCGATCAGCCGCATGGCGCGGGCCACCAGGTCGGCGCGCGCGTTCCACTCCGGGGAGCCGGGGCTGGTGTCGGGGCGGCAGCGTTTGCAGGCCCGGAACCCGGCCTGCTGACAGGCGGCGGCACTCGGGTAGAACGTCATGTTCTCCGGCTTGGGCGGCACGACCGGGCAGCTCGGCCGGCAGTAGATCCGGGTGGTCAGGACGGCCGTGAAGAACCATCCGTCGAACCGCGCGTCCTTGGACCGCACGGCGCGTACGCAGTGCTCCCGGTCGAGGTGCATCCCTGTCTGCATGCGTCCAGCATCGCCCACCGCGGGCCCCGGCCGCTGGCGAAAATCCGACATGTACGTGGGCCTGGCCAGGACCCCCGATCGCTGAATCTCATGATCGAGCGGCTTGTCGCACGTCGTCGAACCGTTCGGATCCGTGGCGGAAGCGGGTGATCCAGTCCGCGGTGGCCCGCAGGCCGCCGAACGTGTAGAAGTGCACCTTCACCGTGCCGTGCCGGGCCGGGTCGTACCGGTCGGCCAGAGTGTGCAGGAAGCGGTCCGGGCCGGCCGTACCCATGAGGTTGGTCAGCGAGAGGCCGTACTTGCGGGCCACGGAGGCGCTCGTGCCGACGCCGAACCGGCCGGCGTAGCGCAGCAGCCGCCGCACCCCCGCCGGCCCGGGGACGCCGACCCGGACGGGCAGGTGCACGCCCCGCGCGCGCAGGGCCTCCAGCCAGGCGAGCACCGGGTCGACGTCGAAGCCGAACTGGGTGATGACGTCGCCGGTGAACCGCCCGCGCCCGATGGCCGCCGCCTTCTCCGTCAGCGCCGACCACAGGACCCGGTCGGCTATGCCGGGGTGGCCCTCCGGGTAGCCGGCGACACCGACGTGCCGGACGCCGTGCTCCCTCAGCAGCCCGGTGCGCAGGACGGCGAGGGCGTCCTCGTACGGCCCCTCGGGCCGGGCCGGGTCGCCGCCGACGACGAACACGTTCTCGGCGGTGCCGTCGGCCGCCAGCCCGGCGAGGAACTCCTCCAGGGCGGGGCGCGAGGGCAGGCGGCGCGCGGAGATGTGCGGTACGGGGACGAACCCGAGCCGTTTGACCGCGCGGGCCGCGGTCCGCCGCGTACCGGTGTCCTCGCCGGCCAGGAACGTGATGTTGATCCGGGTGCCGGGCGGGATGCTGTCGCGCGCCTCCTCCAGCCCGGGAACGTCCTTGCCGGTCATCTCCAGCGAGAAGTCGTCCAGCAGCGCGGGGCCCATCGTGCTTCTCGTACTCCTCGTGCCGGGGAACGGCTCGCCGCACCTGCTGCGGCTGTGCTCGGGACCCGGCCGATGATGTCACGCGGGGTCCTGCGCGTGGACAGGGGGCTGGGGGCGGGGCCCGGGTCCGGCCGGTGGGCGGGGCGGGACAGGGTGGTGGTCCCGGTCATCCGAGGAGCGCGGCGCCGGTGCTCGCCCGGCTGACGGAGTCCGGTGAACCGGAGCGGCACAGGCGGGTGGCGCACGGGCGCACGGGGCCGCGGCGGGTCAGCGTCTGACGGTGATGCGCGTACCTGACGCCGAGTTCGCCGCGGCGACCGCGCCGGGTGTCGTGGCCGAGGGTGGGGTGTGGTGCTGCTCGGCAGAGCCCTGCGCGAGCTGCGGTGGCAGAGGCGTGCCGGGCGCCGGCGGGGGCTCAGCTCGTCGCTTGCTGACCGGTCTCGCGGCCGGATTCGTGGCTGGAGCCCAGCGCCCAGAGCACGAAGACGTCGATCGCCAGCAGGATCAGCGACCAGACGGGCGCGTACGGCAGGAACAGGAACTGCGTGATGAGGCTGAACGCGACGAGGACCATACCGACGATGCGGGCCCAGGCCATGCCCATGAGCAGCCCGATGCCGGTCGCCAGGACCAGGGTGCCGATGACGATGTGGATGACGCCCCAGCCGGTGAGGTTCATCTTGTAGATGTAGGTGCCGATGCGGAAGTAGACGGCGTCTCCGGTGACCGCGGCGATCCCCTGGAAGAGGGCGAGGAGGCCGCTGCACATCATCAGGACGCCGGCGAACGTGACGCCGCCGGTGGCCCAGGCGCCGACCCGGGCGCCGGGCTGCCGCGGCGGCCACGAGCCGCCCGGGCTGGTCGGTCCGGTGGGCTGCGCTGCCTGGCTCATGAGCCTGTCCTTTCTGCCGCCCCGTTCGTCCGGATGCCCGCGCGCTCGTGGAGCACGTGGGGCACTCCGAGCGTTGGCCAGGCAGCCGCCGGGCGCACCAAGGGCTACGCCGTTCGGGTGAACGCCGCGGTCGGCGCCGGTGCCGGCGGCAGCGTCCGTCAGCCGGCCTGGCGGGCGAACGCCTCGTACGCCCGTGCGTCGAAGAGCACGAACCGCGCCTCCTCCACCGCCGTCGGCGTGCTGCGTACCGCCTCCACCGCGATGCGGGCCGCGTCCTCCACCGGCCACCGGTAGACGCCGGTGGAGACGGCCGGGAAGGCGACGGTCCGGGCGCCTAGTTCGTCGGCGACGCGCAGGGACTCGCGGTAGCAGGAGGCGAGCAGGTCGGAGCGGTCCTCGGTGGCGGACCAGACGGGCCCGACGGTGTGGATCACCCAGCGGGCGTCCAGTGCGCCCGCCGTGGTGGCGACCGCCTGACCTGTGGGCAGGCCCTTCCCGTACCGGGAGGCGCGCAGGGCGCGGCACTCCTCGAGGATGGCTGGGCCGCCTCGGCGGTGGATCGCGCCGTCCACGCCTCCCCCGCCGAGCAGGGAGGAGTTCGCCGCGTTGACGATGGCGTCGGCGCGCTGGCGGGTGATGTCACCTTGGACGAAAGTGAGGGCGGTCATGTCTGCCTCGGCTGGTGGTCGTCAGGTCTGTCTCAGTCTCCGCCAGACGGCCTTGGCCGCGTTGTGTCCCGACATGCCGTGGACGCCGGGTCCGGGCGGGGTGGCCGAGGAGCAGATGAAGACCGCCGGGTGGGGAGTGTGGTACGGGAACAGGGTCGGCTTGGGGCGCAGCAGCAGCTGGAGTCCGGAGGCCGCGCCGCAGGCGATGTCACCGCCGACGTAGTTGGCGTTGCGGGCGGCCATCTCGGCGGGTCCGGCGGTGGCGCGGGCGAGCACGCGGTCGCGGAAGCCGGGCGCGAAGCGCTCCAGCTGGCGTTCTATGGCGTCGGTGAGGTCGCCGGACCAGCCGTTCGGCACATGGCCGTAGGCCCAGAAGACGTGCTTGCCCTCGGGGGCGCGGGTGGGGTCGACCACGCTGGGCTGCACGGTGATCATGAACGGTCTGTCGGGGGCGCGGCCCTCGCGGGAGGCGGCGCGCAGCGCGCTGCCGATCTCGGCGTGGCTCGCGCCGATCTGGACGGTTCCGGCGGTGCGGGCCTCGGGCGCGGTCCAGGGCACCGGCCCGTCCAGCGCGTAGTCGATCTTGAAGACGCCGGGGCCGTAGCGGTAACGCGCGTAGTGGTCGCCGAAACCGGCGATCCGGGCGAGCGCCGCGGGCGAGGTGTCGAAGACGTACGCGCGCGCGGGCGGCAGGTCGTCGAGGCGCTTGACCTCGTAGTCGGTGTGCACGGCGCCGCCCAGGTCGGTCAGGTACGCGACGAGCGCGTCGGAGATGGCCTGGGAGCCGCCGCGGGGCACCGGCCAGCCGCGGGCGTGGGCGGAGAGGGCGAAGACGAGTCCGATGGCGCTGGTGGCCGGGCCGCTCAGCGGTGCCATCACATGGCCGACCAGGCCGGCGAACAGGGTCTTGAACCGCTCGTCCTTGAAACGGCGCATCAGCCAGGTGGACGGCGGGAGCCCGGCCAGGCCGAAGCGGGCCAGGGTGACGGGGTCGCGGGGCAGCGCGGTCAGCGGCAGGGACATGAAGTCCCGGACGAGGGTGTCCCAGTGGGCGAGGAGGGGCTCGACCAGCCTGCGGTACGCGCCCGCGTCGCGCGGTCCGAAGGAGGCGGCGGTCTCGGCGACCGAGCGGGACAGCACGGCCGCGGTGCCGTCCGGGAACGGGTGGGCCATGGGCAGCGGGGCGTGCAGCCATTCGAGGCCGTACCGGTCGAGCGGCAGGGCGCGGAACGCCGGGGAGTTGATGCCGAGGGGGTGCGCGGCCGAGCACGGGTCGTGCCGGAAGCCGGGCAGGGTCAGCTCCTCGGTGCGGGCGCCGCCGCCGACGGTGGGCTTCGCCTCGAACAGGGCCACGGAGAAGCCTCGGCGCGCCAGCTCCACGGCTGCGGTCAGTCCGTTCGGTCCCGCACCCACCACGACCGCATCGAGCATCGACGGCACCTTCGGACCCCTTCGTCAGCCGATGGCCATTCGGGATCAGGATATGCCGGGGGTCCGACACTCCCCCGGCCCGGGTGGCCCCCGGGGTCAGGACGCGGTGCGCAGCAGGTCCGCCACGCGGCGGGCGGTGCCGGCGTCCCGTGCGGCGGTGAACGGCAGGGCGTTGCCGCCAGTGACGCGGAACGGCTCACCGGTCAGGGTGAGGTGCGTGCCGCCCGCCTCCTCGACCAGGAGCAGACCGGCCGCGTGGTCCCAGGCGGCCTCCCAGGAGAACGCGACGGCGTCCAACTCGCCCCGGGCGACGGCGAGGTACTCCAGTCCCGCGGAGCCGCAGGCGCGCGGGGCGAGGCCGTCGGTCCACAGGGAGCGCAGCGCCCGCTTCTCCTCGTCGGTGGTGTAGTCCGGGTGGGAGGTGGCGACGACGAGGTCCCGGCCGGGCGTGGGCGCGCCCGCGACCAGCCGCTCGCCGTCGAGGAAGGCGCCCTGGCCGCGGACGGCGGTGGCGAACCGGCCGCGCGCCGCCGCGTAGGTCCAGGAGGCGATCACGGTGCCCCGCCGGACGAGCGCGACCAGGGTGCAGAAGCCGTCGTCGCCGTGCACGAACTGGCGGGTGCCGTCGACGGGGTCGACGATCCACACCGGTACGTCGTCCTGGAGCGCCCGGTACACCGCCGGGTCGGCGTGCACCGCCTCCTCGCCGACGACGACCGAGCCGGGCAGCAGGGCGCCGAGGTCCTCGGTGAGCCGCTGCTCGGCGAGGCGGTCGGCGTCCGTCACCAGGTCGTGGGGGCCGCTCTTCTGGTCGACCTCGTGCGCGGCGAGGCGGCGGAAGCGGGGCAGGATCTCGGCCGCGGCGGCCTTGCGGACCGCTTCCTCCACGTCGGCCGAGCAGCGGGCGAGAAACTCCTCGATGGTTTCCGTCTCTTCGATCATGCCTCCCATGAGAGCACGCCGCACTGACAATCCCCGCCCACGTTCGGTGTACCCGGGGTGGACTCCGGGTGAAGAGCGGGGGCGGCGACGCCGTCGCCGGACGGGGCCCGGCGAAGGGTTCCGCTGGGACGGTCCCGCCGGTGTACGGGCGGGCGTGGGCCGATCCCGCGCACACCGGCGCGTGCGAGGCCCTCCGCCGGCGTACGCGCGCGACCGCGGGGCCCTCCCGTTCGTCGAGCGGGCCTCGGGGCCGCCGTCAGCGGCCCACCGCGTACCCCTGCATGCCGCGCGGATTGGCCGCCGCCGACAGGACGCCGGTCTCCGGGTCCCGGGCCACCGCGCACAGCCGCCCCTCGGACCAGGCGGGGCCGACGGTGACGTCGTGGCCGCGCCGCCGCAGTTCCTCGATGACACCGGCGTCCATGCGGGACTCCACGGTCACGCCGCCCGGACGCCGGCCGCGCGGGTGGAAGGAGCTGGGGTGGTTGTCGTTGTGCCAGTTGGGCGCGTCGACGGCGCCCTGGAGGTCGAGGCCGCCGCGGACGGGGGCGCGCAGGGCCGCGCCCAGGAAGAAGTGCAGCTGCCACTGGTCCTGCTGGTCGCCGCCGGGCGTGCCGAACGCCATGACCGGCACGCCGTCGCGCAGCGCGAGGGACGGGGTGAGGGTGGTGCGGGGGCGGCGGCCGGGGGTGAGGGAACTTGGCAGGCCCTCTTCCAGCCAGGTCATCTGCAACCGGGTGCCGAGCGGGAAGCCCAGTTCGGGGACGACCGGGTTGGACTGGAGCCAGCCGCCGCTGGGCGTGGCCGCGACCATGTTGCCCCAGCGGTCGACGACGTCCAGGTGGCAGGTGTCGCCGCGGGTCGTGCCGTCGGCGGCGACCTCTGGCTCGCCGGGCAGCCTCGCGACGGTCGGTTCGCCGGCGCCCATGGGGTCGAAGCCGTGCTCCGCGCCGGACGGCACGCGCGCGCGTGCCCGCGCGGGCAGCCGCGGGACACGGCCGCCGGGGCTGCCGGGGCGCAGTTCGTGGTCCGCCTTCTCGCCGACGAGGGCCCGCCGGGCCGCGTTGTACCCGTCCGACAGCAGGTCCGCGAGGGGCACCTCGGCGGCGTCCCCGTACCAGGCCTCGCGGTCGGCCATGGCGAGCTTGCAGCCCTCGATCAGCAGGTGGACGTAGTCGGCGGAGCCGTGGGCGGGCAGCTCGGGCGGGAGCAGGGCGAGCTGCTGGAGCAGCACCGGGCCCTGGCTCCAGGGGCCGGCCTTGCACACCGTCCAGCCGTTCCAGTCGTACGTCACCGGTGTCTCGTAGGTCGCCGACCAGCCGGCGAGGTCGGCCTCGGTGAGGGTGCCGGTGTGCCGTTCGCCGCTGGTGTCCAGGGTGGGCCGGCGGGCCTGCCGTACCAGGGCCTCGGCGATGAAGCCGGTGCGCCACACCTCGCGCGCGGCGTCGATCCGGGCCTCCCGGCCGCCCGCGCGGGCGGTCTCGGCCAGCAGCCGCTTCCAGGTGGCGGCCAGCGCGGGGTTGCGCAGCAGTGTGCCGGGGCGGGGTGCCCGGCCGCCCGGCAGGTACAGCTCCGCCGAGGAGGTCCACTCGGTCTCGAACAGCCGCCGTACGCTCTCGACGGTCAGGCCGACGTTCTCCACGGGCGCGTGCCCGTGTCCGGCGTAGCCGATGGCGTACTTCAGGACGTCGTCCAGGGACTTGGTGCCGTGGTCGCGCAGGAGCAGCAGCCAGGCGTCGAAGGCTCCGGGTACGGCGGCGGCGAGCGGCCCGGTGCCGGGTACGAGATCCAGCCCGAGCCCCCGGTAGTGGGCCACCGTCGCGCCGGCCGGGGCCACGCCCTGCCCGCACAGCACGCGCACCGCCCCACCCGCAGGGGCGAGCAGGATCGGCACCTCGCCGGCCGGCCCGTTGAGGTGCGGCTCCACCACGTGCAGCACGAACGCCCCGGCCACGGCCGCGTCGAACGCGTTGCCCCCGTCCTCCAGCACCGCCATCGCCGACTGGGAGGCGAGCCAGTGGGTGGAGGAGACCATGCCGAAGGTGCCCTGGAGGGTGGGCCGGGTGGTGAACAAGGGCGCGCTCCTCGGCTCGGGATACCTCTCCCGGGTGATCGTACGGAGGTGACCGGCGGCCGGGGAACACCGCGACGGACCCCCGCGTTGATCTCGTGCGGAGGAACGGAGGCCCTGGCAGTGCACGGTGAGTACAAGGTGCCCGGCGGCAAGCTCGTCGTCGTGGACGTGGACGTCGAGGACGGCGTGCTGCGGCACGTGCGCGTGGCCGGTGACTTCTTCCTGGAGCCGGACGAGGCGCTGGACGCGGTGAACCGCGCGCTGGAGGGCGCTCCGGCGGACACGGACGCGGCGGGGCTGGCCGCGCGGATCGAGGCGGCGCTGCCGGCGGGAACGGTGATGTACGGGCTGACGTCGGAGGGCGTCGGCGTCGCGGTGCGCCGCGCGCTCGCGCGCGCCACGGACTGGACGGACTACGACTGGCAGCTGATCCACGAGGCCCCGCAGCCGCCCGCCCTGCACATGGCGCTGGACGAGGTGCTCACCGCGGAGGTGGCCGCGGGCCGGCGGCCGCCGACGCTGCGGGTGTGGGAGTGGGGCGCCCCGGCGGTGATCATCGGCAGCTTCCAGTCGCTGCGCAACGAGGTGGACCCGGAGGGCGCCGCGCGGCACGGCATCGAGGTGGTGCGGCGGATCTCCGGCGGCGGCGCGATGTTCGTGGAGCCCGGCAACACGATCACGTACTCGCTGTCGGTGCCGGAGTCCCTCGTGCAGGGCCTGTCCTTCCAGGACAGCTACGCCTATCTGGACGACTGGGTGCTGGGCGCCCTCGGCGACATGGGCATCCGGGCCTGGTACCAGCCGCTGAACGACATCGCGACCGACCAGGGCAAGATCGCGGGTGCGGCGCAGAAGCGGATCGTCGGCCCGGGCGGTGGCCCGGGTGCGGTCCTGCACCACGTGACGATGTCGTACGACATCGACGCGGACAAGATGGTCGAGGTGCTGCGCATCGGGCGGGAGAAGCTCTCCGACAAGGGGACCAGGAGCGCGAAGAAGCGGGTCGACCCGCTGCGGCGGCAGACGGGGCTGCCGCGCGAGGCCGTCATCGACCGCATGATCGCCTCCTTCCGCGCGCGCTACGGCCTGGCGGAGGGGAAGGTCACCGACGAGGAGCTGGCCCGGGCGGAGGAGCTGGCGCGCACCAAGTTCTCGTCGCCGGAGTGGACGGCGAGAGTGCCGTAGCCGTGCGCGCGCGGTGCCGGCTGCCGTCGGGGGCCGCTGGTGCCCGGGGCCGGTGGGCGGGGCATAAGGGGCAGAGCCGTACGTCGTGAACGCGTGGCCGTGACCGGGCGGGTACGGAGCGAGTTGGCACTTCCGCCCCACAGGGAGTCATGTGACACTGTCGTCCCCGTCCACCATGCGGACCCCTTCCGCACCCCCTCCCCCACGAGAAGTGCGCTGTGCGTTCCCTTCCTCTGCCGCTCGCTCTCACCGCGCGTCTGACGCCGGTCGCGGTGCTCGCCTGTGCCGGCTGGGCGCTGACGTCCGGTCCGGCCGCGCCGCCCGCCTCCGCCGGGCACCCGACGGCCCAGAAGACGCCCGCCGGGTCCTCCGCCGCCACCCCGTCGTCCACCACCGCGGCGAAGACGTACACCGCCGCGCCCGCCCCCTGCTCCGCCGTGCCCGCCGGCACCGTCAAGTCGCTGGTGCCCGGGGCGAAGACGGCCGGCAAGGAGATCCCGTCGACGGACACCGAACTGCGCCGCACCTGCTCCTGGAACGCGCTCCAGGGGTACGACTACCGCTGGCTCGACGTGTCGTTCGAGATCAGCGGGTCGGACCAGCAGGCCGCGAAGGAGTACGAGCAGCGGGTCGCCGAGAAGAGCGGCGGCGGGGCCGTCCCCGGACTCGGGGACAGCGCCTACTCCGTCGTGAACCTCACCACGGAGGACGGCCAGCAGACCCGTGAGGGCGTGGTGTTGGCCCGTGCCGCCAACGCCCTCGTCGTCGTCACCTACAACGGCAGCGACTTCGAGAGCAAGAAGGCCCCCGGTACGGACGAGATCAACAAGGGGGCCATCAAGGCGGCGAAGTCCGCGGTGGCCGCGCTGGGCGCCGGCCGGGGCTGAGCCCGTACGGCGGCGCGTCCGCGGGCCCGGCCGGTGCGCGGGTGGCCGAGGGCGGGGCGGCGGCGAGCCGGTCGGCAAAGTGCGCGGCGGAGAACTCGCTCATGTCGAAGCGGAGGGGGTGCGGCTCGCCCGGGCCGAGGCCGTGACCGCGGTCGACGACTGCCCGGGCGCCGCGCCCCCCTGATGGTGCGCCGGTCCGCTCAGCCGTCGGCGCGCCGCCCGGAGGCCAGGGTGAGGGTCAGGTACAGCACCAGGGAGGTGCCCAGGCCCACCGCCCAGCCGTAGTCCGCGAGGGGCGCCAGGGCGGGGATCGGGCGGCCGTCGGTCAGGGGCTTGAGGCTCGCGCCGCCGATCGCGAGGACACCGCCCGCCAGGAAGGCGACGACGGCCCGCCAGTTCCAGCCGCCCGCGTACCAGTACCGGCCGCCCGGCCGGTACAGGTCGCCGAGGTCCAGGCGGGTGCGGCGCAGCAGCCAGTAGTCGGCGACGAGGATGCCGGCGACCGTGCCGAGCAGGCCGCCGACCAGGCCGAGCCAGGTGAAGATGTAGCCCTGCGGGTCGGAGTACAGCTTCCACGGAAAGATCAGGACGGCGAGGACGGCGGTGATCAGGGCGCCGGTGCGGAAACTCACCTTCCTGGGCGCCACGTTGGAGAAGTCGAACGCCGGGGAGACCAGGTTGGCGGCGATGTTCACGGACAGCGTCGCCACCAGGACCGTCACCAGCGCGTAGAGCAGACCGGCCACGTTGTCCGTCTTCGCCGCCAGCTGCACCGGGTCCCAGACCGGTGCGCCGTACACGGCCTGCGAGCCGGAGGTGACCAGCACGGACAGGAACGCGAACAGGGTCATCGTCGTCGGCAGGCCGAGGGCCTGGCCCCAGGTCTGCGCGCGCTGGCTCCTGCCGTAGCGGGTGAAGTCGGGGATGTTCAGCGACAGCGTCGACCAGAAGCCGATCATGCCCATGAGGGAGGGCCAGAACAGCTTCCAGAAGTCGCCGCCCCAGCCGAGCTTGGACGGCTGGTCGAAGAGCGGTCCGACACCGCCGGCCTTGCTGCTCATCCACCACAGCATCACGAAGGCGCCGACGAGGACGAAGGGCGCGGCCCAGTTCTCGAAGCGGCGGATGGTCTCCATGCCGCGGTGGATGATGGCCACCTGGATCGCCCAGAAGATCGCGAAGGACAGCCACATCGTCCAGGCGTAGCCGCCGATGTGCCCGGCGTTCTTCCAGCTGTCGCCGATCAGCTTCCCCGCGAGGAAGTAGATCGCCTCGCCGCCGATCCAGGTCTGGATGCCGAACCAGCCGCACGCCACCAGCGCCCGTACCACGGCGGGCAGGTTGGCGCCGCGCACGCCGAAGGATGCGCGGGCGAAGACCGGGAAGGGGATGCCGTACTTCGGGCCGGCGTGTCCGGTCAGCAGCATCGGGACGAGCACGATCAGGTTGGCGAGGGCGATGGTGAACACCGCCTGTTTCCAGTCCATGCCCACCGCGATCAGCCCGGAGGCGAGGGTCCAGGAGGCGGTGTTGTGGGCCATGCCGACCCACAGGGCGGAGAAGTTGTACGTCGTCCATGTGCGCCCGGCCACCGGGACCGGGAGCAGGTCCTGGTTGGCGTAGGGGCCGCTGGGCGGCGGTGTGCCGGGGGCGAGTTCCACGCGCCCGTCGGGGAGGGTGACCTGGCCGGGTATCGGTGCGGCCGTGGGAGCGGTGTCGGTCATGGGCTGGCCAATCGGGAGAGACGGGTCGGGATGGCCGTGCGGGCACCAGCCCCCTCCCCGGGACGGCGGGGAGGGGAGACCAAGAGGGGCGTGGGGGGACTCGGGAAGGGACTCGGAAGGTGTGCGGGGGTCAGGAGTTGACGGCGGGGATGACGTGCCGGCCGTAGGCCTCGATGGTGGCTTCCTGCGCGTCGTGCATGTCGTACACCGCGAACTGGTCGACGCCCAGGGCCCGCAGCGCGGTCAGTTTCTCGATGTGCTTCCCGACCGGGCCGATGACGCAGAACCGGTCCACGATCTCGTCGGGCACGAACGCGGTGTCCGGGTTGCCGCTGCGCCCGTGGTGGGCGTAGTCGTAGCCCTGCCGGGCCCTGATGTAGTCGGTGAGTTCCTCGGGGACCTGCGCGGAGTGCTCGCCGTACCGGGCGACCAGGTCGGCGACGTGGTTGCCGACCATGCCGCCGAACCAGCGGCACTGGTCGCGGGCGTGCGCGAGCGCCTCGGGCGAGTCGTCCTCGGTGACGTAGGCGGGCGCGGCGACGCAGATCGTCACCTCGGACGGGTCGCGCCCGGCCGCGACCGCCGCGTCCTTGACGGCCTTCACCATGTACTCGGTCAGGTAGAGGTCGGCGAGCTGGAGGATGAACCCGTCGGCCTCCTCGCCGGTCATCTTCAGCGCCTTGGGCCCGTACGCGGCCATCCAGACGGGGAGTTCGGCGCCCTCCTTGATCCATGGGAACCGGATCTTCGTGCCGCCGAGGTCGGCCTCCTCGCCCCGGCCGAGGGCGCGGATCACCTTCATGGCCTCACTGATCCGGGCGAGCGTGTTGGGTTTGCGGCCCGCGACGCGCATCGCGGAGTCGCCGCGCCCGATGCCGCAGACGGTGCGGTTGCCGAACATGTCGTTGAGGGTGGCGAAGGTGGAGGCGGTGACCTCCCAGGTGCGGGTGCCCGGGTTGGTGACCATCGGGCCGACCTTGAGCTTCTGCGTGTGGGCCAGGATCTGGCTGTAGATGACGAAGGGTTCCTGCCAGAGCACGGCGGAGTCGAAGGTCCAGCCGTAGCGGAAGCCGTTGCGCTCGGCCCGCTTCATCAGGCTGACGACCCGGGAGGCGGGCGGGTCGGTCTGGAGGACGAGTCCGAAGTCCATGGGCGCCACTCCTAGGTGAGGTACTGACAGGTGGAGCGCGGGGTGAAGACGCCGTGCCCGGCGCGGCCGGTGTACTCCCGCTGGTCGATGACGAGTTCGCCGCGCGACAGGACCGTCTCGACGCGGCCGGTGACGCGCTTGCCCTCGTACGCCGAGTAGTCGACGTTCATGTGGTGGGTCTCGGCGGACATCACCTGTTCGGCGTGCGGGTCGTAGATGACGACGTCCGCGTCGGCGCCCGGGGCGATGGTCCCCTTCTTCGGGTACAGGCCGAACATCCGGGCCGGGGTGGCGCAGGCGATCTCGATCCAGCGGCGGCGGGAGATGTGCCCGTCCACGACCGCCTGGTGGAGCAGGTCCATCCGGTTCTCCACGCCCGGCAGCCCGTTGGGGATCTTGGAGAAGTCGCCGCGGCCCAGTTCCTTCTGGCCGGTGAAGCAGAAGGGGCAGTGGTCGGTGGAGACGACCTGGAGGTCGTTGGTCCGCAGGCCCCGCCACAGCCTGGCCTGGTGCTCCTTCGGCCTCAGGGGCGTGCTGCACACGTACTTGGCGCCCTCGAAGTCCGGCTCGGCCAGGTTGTCCGTCGACAGGAACAGGTACTGCGGGCAGGTCTCGCCGAAGACGTTCAGCCCCTCGTCGCGCGCCCGCGCCAGCTCGGCCACGGCCTCCATGGCGGAGACGTGCACGACGTACAGGGGCGCGCCGGCCACCTGGGCGAGCCTGATGGCCCGGTGGGTGGCCTCCGCCTCCAGCAGGGCCTTGCGCACCTCGCCGTGGTAGCGCGGATCGGTCTCGCCCCGGGCGAGCGCCTGCTCGACCAGCACGTCGATGGCGATGCCGTTCTCGGCGTGCATCATGATCAGCCCGCCGTTCTCGGCGGAGCGCTGCATGGCGCGCAGGATCTGCCCGTCGTCGCTGTAGAAGACCCCCGGGTAGGCCATGAACTGCTTGAAGCTGGTGACCCCCTCCTCGACGAGCAGGTCCATCTCCTTGAGCGTCTCCTGGTTCACATCGGAGACGATCATGTGGAAGGCGTAGTCGATCGCGCAGTTGCCCTCGGCCTTGGCGTGCCAGGCGTCCAGGCCCTCGCGCAGGGTGTGGCCGACGCTCTGCACCGCGAAGTCCACGATGGTGGTCGTACCGCCCCAGGCGGCGGCCCGGGTGCCGGTCTCGAAGGTGTCGGAGGCGAAGGTGCCGCCGAACGGCAGCTCCATGTGGGTGTGGGCGTCGACGCCGCCCGGGATGACGTACTTCCCGGTGGCGTCGATGCTGCGGTCGGCGCTCCAGTTCTGCGAACCGGGCGCGGCGAGCGCGACGATGCGGGAGTCCTCGATGAGGACGTCGGCGTGGATCTCGTCGGACGCGGTGATGACGAGGCCACCGCGGATGACTGTTCGGCGGGTCATGGGCCGTCTCCTTCCTGGTCGCGTGCGGGTCCGTCGTGACTGTTCGCGCCCACGCGGCGGGAGCCGCGTGCCGGATGCGGCCCCGCGCCCCTTCGGGGCACTTCTACGGCGCCGTCAGCGGTCCGTAGGCCCCCGGCGCCCGGTCCCGGTAGAACTGCCAGCGGTCGCGGACCTCGCGGAGCTTGGCCAGGTCCAGGTCGCGGACGACCAGTTCGGTCTCCTTGTCGCTCGCGACCTCGCCGACGAACTGGGCCTCCGGGTCCACGAAGTAGGTGGTGCCGTAGAAGTCGTTGTCGCCGAGGTCCTCCACGCCGACCCGGTTGATCGCGCCGACGAAGTACTCGTTGGCGACGGCCGCCGCCGGCTGCTCCAGCTGCCAGAGGTAGCGGGACAGGCCCCGGGAGGTGGCCGACGGGTTGAAGACGATCTCGGCACCGGCGAGGCCGAGGGCCCGCCAGCCCTCCGGGAAGTGGCGGTCGTAGCAGATGTAGACCCCGATCCGGCCGGCGGCGGTGTCGAAGACGGGCCAGCCGCTGTTGCCGGGGCGGAAGTAGAACTTCTCCCAGAAGCCCTGGACCTGGGGGATGTGGGTCTTGCGGTACTTGCCGAGGTAGGAGCCGTCCGCGTCGATCACGGCGGCCGTGTTGTACAGGACGCCCGGCTGCTCCTCCTCGTACATGGGCAGGACCAGGACGATGCCCAGCTCGCGGGCGAGGCTCTGGAAGCGCTGGACGGTGGGGCCCTCGGGGATCCGTTCGGCGTACTCGTAGAACGCCTTGTCCTGGACCTGGCAGAAGTAGGGGCCGTAGAACAGCTCCTGGAAGCAGAGGACTTGGGCGCCCTGGGCGGCGGCGTCGCGGGCCGCCTGCTCGTGCACCTGGGTCATGGACTCCTTGTCGCCGGTCCAGGCGGTCTGGAAGAGGGCGGCACGGATCACTCGGCTCATCGGGACCTCCGGTAGCTCGGTGTGCCGTGAGCGTAGGAAGCCCGGGCGGCCGGTTCGACGGGCAGCGTGTCACGTCCCCGGGTGGCCGGCGTGCCACCGTGTCACGCGTGCGCGGGCCCATGTTTCACCGCCGTTGTCGCAGGTCGTCGCATGTTTCACCCCTGTTGCGCGTCGTGCGCGAGGAGCGCGATGTGCACGGAGGCCGCCTGTTCGAAGTCGTCCAGGTCGACGCCGAGGCGGGCCTGTATGGCCTCCAGGCGGCGGTAGAGGGCGGGCCGGGAGACATGGTGGAGCTGGGCGGTGCGGGACTTGTTGCGGCCCGTCGCCAGATAGGTGCGCAGGACGTTCAGCAGCTCCGGTTCGGCGGCGCACAGCAGCCCGTCCAGCTCCCGCTCGGCGAAGGACTGCACGTGCGGGTCGTCCCGCAGCAGGCGGATCAGCCCCCGCAGGTGGACGTCCTTGAGCCGGACGACGGCCGGCAGGTCGAGGGCGGCGGAGGAGCCGGCGACGGCGTCGGCGACGTGCCGGGCCTCGCGCAGCCCGGCGGGCACGTCGTCCCACGCGGTACGGGGACCGGCGGCGGCGACCACGGCCGGGGACGCGGCGCGCAGCCGGGTCGCGAAGTGCGCGGTGAGCGCCTCGGCGTCCTGGTCGCGGGCGAGGCTGAGCAGCACGGTGGCGGCGCCGTCGGCGAGTTCGGCGACGAGGCCGGGCAGCCCCAGCAGCCGCAGCACCCGGTCGAGCTGCTCCGGGGTGCGGCCCTGGACGACGAGCGGGACGAAGGTCCGCCGGTTGACCGGCAGCCCGGCCGCCCGGGCCCGCGGCAGCAGCTGCCGGGCCGGTACGACCCCGGAGACGAGGTCGGTCAGCAGGCTCTGCGCGGACTGCTCCTCCCAGCTGTGCGCGCAGGCGCCGCCGAGCATCCGGTGCAGCACCAGGGCCTCGGCGGCGCGGTCCGCGAGCAGCCGCCCGGTGGCCGCGTCGCCCCGGTAGCCGCACAGCAGCAGCCGGCCCCACCGCTCCCCGCGCCCGCCCAGCTCGGCGCGTACCCAGCCGTCGCCGGCGCTGCCGCCGGCCTGCCGGGCGATCCGCTCCCAGTCGCGCAGCACGTCGTCCACGGCGGACCGCTCCCCCGCCGTGCCGAGGACCCGGTGGGCGAGGTTGGTGACGACGACCGGACAGCCGCTGTGCCGGGCGACCTCGTCGAGCAGCCGTTGCAGCGGCGCGCCGGCCGTGATCAGCCCGGTGAGGGCGGTGCGTACGCTCTCCGACAGGCTGATCGCGGCGAACTTGCGCCGCACGAGCCGGGACTGCACCTCCTCCGTCAGCTCGGCGAAGGGGAACGGCCGGTGCAGTACGACCATGGGCAGCCCGCACCGTTCGGCGGCCCGGCGCATCACCTCGGGCGGCGCGGGGAAGGCCCGGCCGAGACCGAGGACGACGGCCGCCGCCTCCGCCCGGTGCAGGGACTGGATGTACTCGGCCTGCCGGGCCTCGTCCCCGGCGAGCAGCACCCCGGTGGTGAGGACCATCTCCCCGCCGCTGAGCATGACGCCGACGTCGGCGGCCTCGGCGACGTGCACCCAGCGCACCGGCCGGTCGAGCTGCGCGGCGCCGGCCACCACCTCGGGCTCCCCGGCGAGGACGCGCTCCAGGGTCAGCACCTGGCGCACGGAGAGGGCGGGTTCCGGCACGTGCCGGGATTCCGAGGTGATGCTCATGGCCGTACACCTGTTCTCTAGTACGTGCTCCTCAGCGCCTGTTCGAGGATCGCCGCGCCCTCCTCGGCCTCGGCGACCGTCAGCGACAGCGGCGGGCTGATCCGCAGGGCGCTGGTGTCGTGCCCGCCGCCCTTGCCGAGGAGCAGCCCGCCCTCCCGGGCCGCCTCCAGCACCGCCGCGACGGCCTGCGGGTCGGCCTGGTCCGTGCCCGGCCTGACCAGCTCGACGCCGATCATCAGCCCGCGTCCGCGCACCTCCCGCACCCCGGGCAGCTGCGCCCCGACCGTCCGCAGCCGCTCCAGGAGCAGACCGCCGACGCGCCGGGCGTTGCCCTGGAGATCGTGTTCGAGGAGATAGGTGAGGTTGGCTAGGCCGGCGGCCATGGTGATCTGGGTGCCGCCGAAGGTGGAGATGCTGTTGGCGTCCAGGCAGTTCATGATCTCGGAGCGGGCGATGACCCCGCCGATGGACATGCCGTTGCCGATGCCCTTGGCGAAGGTGACGATGTCCGGCGGGCCGCTGCGGGCGTGCGCCTGCCAGCCCCAGAAGTGGTCGCCGGTGCGGCCCCAGCCGGTCTGCACCTCGTCGGCGATCCACAGGACGCCGTGCTCCTTCAGCACCTCGCGGAAGGCGGCGTAGAGGGTGTCCGGCGGGGAGGTGAAGCCGCCGACGCCCTGGACGGGTTCGGCGATCAGCGCGGCCGGCGGCCGGGTGTGGCCGAGGACGTCCTTCAGGTCGGCGACACAGGCGTCGATGAACGCCCGGTCGTCGAGGTGGGCGAACGGCCCCCGGGTGCGCACGCCGCCGTGGACGTACAGGGTCTGCAGCGGGGACAGGGAGGTCGGGGACCAGCCGCGGTTGCCGGTGACGCCGATCGCGCTGAAGGACCGGCCGTGGTAGCTGTTGCGCATGGCGAGGACGGTGTTGCTGCGCCGGTAGGTGGTGGCGAGCAGCAGGGCGGTGTCGTTGGCCTCGGTGCCGGAGGTCGTGAAGAACACGCGGGCGTCCGGGATGCCGCTCACCTGGGCGATCCGCTCGGCGAGTTCGACCATCGGCCGGTTGAGGTAGAGGGTCGAGGAGTGGATGATCCGGCCGGCCTGCTCGCTCACCGCCTTGGTCACCTCGGGCAGCGCGTGCGCGGTCAGCGTGGTGAGGATGCCGCCGAAGAAGTCCAGGTACCGGCGCCCGGCGGAGTCCCAGACGTGTCGCCCCTCGCCGTGGGTGATCTCGATCGGGTCGTCGTAGTAGAGGGCGAGCCAGTCGGGCAGGACCCTGCGGTGGCGGGAGTAGAGGTCGTTCACGGCTGCACCAGCCCTTCGTAGGCGTCCGGGCGGCGGTCGCGGTAGAAGGCCCACTGCCGCCGCACTTCCTCGATGAGGTCGAAGTCCAGGTCACGGACGAGGAGTTCCTCGCTCTTGTCGTCGGCGACCTCGCCCACGAACTGTCCGCGCGGGTCCACGAAGTACGACGTCCCGTAGAAGTCGTTGTCGCCGTACTCCTCCCGCCCGACGCGGTTGATGGCCGCGATGAAGTACTCGTTGGCGACGGCCGCGGCGGGTTGCTCCAGCTGCCACAGGTAGGCGGACAGGCCGCGGTGGGTGGCGGACGGGTTGTACACCAACTGGGCGCCGTTCAGCCCGAGTTGCCGCCAGCCCTCCGGGAAGTGGCGGTCGTAGCAGATGTAGACCCCGATCCGGCCGGCGGCGGTGTCGAAGACCGGCCAGCCGAGGTTGCCGGGCTTGAAGTAGTACTTCTCCCAGAAGCCCCTGACCTGCGGGATGTGGTGCTTGCGGTACTTGCCGAGGCAGGTGCCGTCCGCGTCGATCACGGCGGCGGTGTTGTAGTAGAACCCGGACTGCTCGACCTCGAAGACCGGGACGACGATCACCATGCCGGTCTCCCGGGCGAGGTCCTGCATCCGGCGGACGGTCGGCCCGCCCGGCACCGGCTCGGCCCAGCGGTAGTGCTCCGGCTCCTGGACCTGGCAGAAGTAGGGGGCGTTGAAGACCTCCTGGAACCCGATGATCTTCGCACCCCGGCGGGCCGCCTCGCGGGCGTGCTCCTCGTGTTTCGCGACCATGGACTCGGTGTCGCCGGTCCAGGTGGCCTGGACCAGAGCGGCGCGGACGACGTTGGCCATGAGCTGCTCCTTCGACACGACGTCAGAGCCTCTACGCCCGTAGAGCAGGCCGTAGAGGGACGAAAGTAAGCCTCCGCGCGGCCCTTGCCAAGACCATCGCCGTCAACCCGCTGAGTCGATCACGTTTCACACCCCGGTGGGTGAGCCGGCGACGCCGACCCGGGTGCGCGGATCGGGACACACCAGGACACTACCCCTCCGGCCTGTCACGCGCCGTACCCGGCGACACGCAGCGCGTGCACCAGGTCCCAGTGCCGCTCGTCGGAGACGCCGAGCGCGGCCTCCAGCAGCAGCGGGACCAGGCGCCCGGGGTCGGCGTGGACACACCGGGCGGCCTCCTCGGGAGTGCGGACGCGCACGTAGGCGTCCAGCAGGGCCCGCACCTCCCGGGTCCTGCCCTCCTCCGCCAGACGCAGCACGGCCGCGCCGATCCGCTCGGCCGGCCGGGCCACGCCCTGCCGCAGCAGCTGCCGGCCGTCGCCGTCCCGGCCGGCCGCGGCCAGCGCGTCGGCGGCGGCGACGAGCCGCTCGGCGGGCAGCGCGGCGGCCTCCCACAGCAGCGTGGCCCAGTCGGCGCCGAGCCCGGCCCGGTGCAGGGCGTCCGCGAGCAGCGGCAGCCGGTCCACGGACCAGCGCGCGGCCTCGACCAGCACCACATGCGCCTCCCCGCTGCGCCCCTCGGCCCGCAACCGCGCCAGCCGCGTGACGACCCCGTCGACGGCCTCCCGGGCCTGCTCGTCCAGCGGCGGCGCCCCCTCCGGCACCACCGGCTCCGCCGCCTCCGGGACCCCGGCGAACCGAGCCCCCCGCGGTGCCCGCTGCGTCCGCGGCCCACCGTCCGCCCCGACACCTCCGGAGGCCTGCGGTACGACGACGGGTGCGGCCTCCTCGCCATCGACGACCCCGGCGAACCGGGCACTGCCACGGCGCCGTTTGCGGGGCTTGCGGGTGATGGGGGGCGGCGAGGAGGGACCCGGGGCTTCGACACCGGCACCGGCCGCCCGGGAGTCCTGGACGGGCAGCACGACACCGTGGGTGGCCTCCTCGGGCTCCACGGCGGTACGGACACGGGGAGCCGCGGACGGAACGGCCCGGGCGGGATCTACGGCAACGTCAGACACGGGGGCGACACCGGGGACGGGGTCGGTCTGGGCGGACCGGCTGGGCTGGGCGGGTTGGCGAGGCTCGGGGAACTGGCCGGGAGGGCCGGGCTGGCCGGGAGGCGCTGGCTTGCCGAGCTGAGGGGGGTCGTCGGACTGGGAGGACTGGCCCGGGTGGCCGAGCCGGCCGGACAGGGCGGAGCGGCCCGGGTGGCCGAGCCGGCCCGGCTGGGCGGACTGACCGGACGGGCCGAGGTGGCCAGGCCGGACAAGCTGAGCGGGCTCTCCAGACTCACCGAGCCGGCCAGGCTGACCGGGCTGGCCGAACCAGGCAAGCTGGCCCGACGTGCCGGGCCGGGCGGGGTCCACGGGCTCTCCGGGCTCTCCGGGCGGGGCGAGTTGGCCGGGCCCGGCAGGCCGGGCCGGCTCGCCGAGCTGACCGGACTGCGCGAACTGACCCAATGCGCCGAGCTGACCGGGCCGGCCCGACTCGCCGAGCCGGGCAGGCCGGCCGAGCCGGGCTGGGTCCACGGGCTCCCCGGGCTCTCCGGGCTGGGCCTGCCCGGGGTCCGGTCGCCGGTCCAGTGCCTCCAAACGGGCGCGGAGTTCCGCGCAGCGGGCCGTGGCGCGGGCGTGGTCGTCGCGGGCCCAGGCGAGGTCGAGCCGGAGGGCGTCGGGCTGGTCGCCGGGGACCGGTGCGGACAGCCGGCGGCTCAGTCCGGCGTGGCGTTCCGCGGCGTACCGCTGCTCGCGGAGCATGACGTCGAGCCGGTCGGCCAGGGCGTCCCGGGCGCCGGGCCGGGCGTCGTACGCGGTGACCGCGGCGGCGTGCAGCGCGCGGGCCCGTTCCCGTTCGGCGCCCGCGGTGGCGGGGCCGTACAGCGCGCCGAGATCCTCCAGCAGCGCCTCCACCACGTCCCAGGGCGGCACCTCGCGCCCGGCCAGGCAGGCGCGCATGCCCTCCGGGTCCCGCTCCCAGAAGACCCCGTTCCAGCCGCCGCGCGGATCGAGACGCGCCAGCAGGGCGTCCAGGTAGCTCGCGAACTCCCGTACTCGACCGGGGAGTTGATCCACCGCCATCGCCCAGCTCCCGCCCGACCGCCAGCACCCTCGTCCCCGGTAGGCAACACCAGTCGTGTTACGGGCTTGCTACGGAGAGTTTTCCGGCGGCGCGCGGACCGCTCATTTCGGGATCGTGAGCGTTGCGCGCCCGGCCCCGCCGTACGGGTCCCTCAGACGGGCACCAGGGCGCACCGGGCGACGAGGTCGTCCATGGACAGGCCGAGGACGCGCGCCAGCGCGGCGACGGTGAAGAACGCCGGCGTCGGCGCCCGCCCCGTCTCGATCTTGCGCAGCGTCTCGGCCGAGATGCCCGCCTCGGCGGCGACGTCGACCATGCTCCGATCGCCGCGCGCCGCCCGCAGCAACTGCCCGAGCCGCTCGCCGCGTTCGTGTTCTTCGGGGGTGAGGGGGGTGCGCACCATGTGGCCCATTCTAATACCACCCCCCACCGGCACTCCTATTCAAATACCGGTATAGTAATTGCATGGTGGAACTGAAGACGGACGCCTCGATCGACGCGATGCACGCGGCGGGCCGGGTCGTCGGCCGCGCCCTGACGGCCGTACGGCAGGCCGCGCACGTCGGCGTCTCCCTGCTGGAGCTGGACGAGGTGGCCCGGGAGGTGCTGCGCGAGGCGGGCGCGTCCTCGCCGTTCCTCGGCTACCGCCCCTCCTTCGCCCCCACCCCCTTCCCCGCGGTGATCTGCGCCTCGGTGAACGACGCGATCGTCCACGGCATCCCCACCCGGTACCGGCTGCGCGACGGCGACCTGCTCTCCGTCGACTGCGGCGCGCTGCTGGACGGCTGGGCCGGCGACTCCGCGATCAGCTTCACGGTGGGCCGTCCGCGCCCCGCGGACCTCCGGCTGATCGAGACCGCCGAGCGGGCGCTGGCGGCGGGCATCGAGGCGGCCGTGGCCGGCAACCGCATCGGCGACATCGCGCACGCCGTCGGCCGGGTCTGCCGCGGCGCCGGCTACGGCATCCCGTACGGCTTCGGCGGCCATGGCGTGGGCCGCCGTATGCACGAGGACCCCGATGTGCCGAACGAGGGCCGCCCCGGCCGCGGCCTGCCGCTGCGCCCCGGCATGGTCCTCGCCATCGAGCCCATGGTCATCGCGAGCGGCGGGGACGGCTACCACGCGGCGCCCGACGGCTGGACGCTGCGCACCGACGACGGCTCCCGCGCGGCCCACGTCGAGCACACGGTGGCGGTCACGGAGAACGGCCCCAGGGTGCTGACGGCACGCGAAGTCCCGTAGGGCGCGCCGGGTCGGCTCCCCGGCGTACGCCAGGGCGCCCAGGAGGGGGCCGCGGCCGCCGTGCCGTACCGGTTCCCCACCCGCCTGGGCGAACATGCCCGCCCCCACGGATCGTGTCATCGTGGGCATGAGCAACCCGGCCCCGGGTTACCCGGCCGCTCCGCATGTCGTCAGCGAAGGAACCCACGCGATGACCAACGGCTACCCTCCTGACCCCTTCGGTGAATTCCTGGCCCGCTTCTTCGGCGGCACGGGCGGAGCCCCCGGGCCCCGCCACATCGACATCGGCCGCCTGCTCAGCCAGCCGGCCCGGGAGCTGGTCAGAGGAGCCGCCCAGTACGCGGCCGAGCACGGCAGCCGGGATCTGGACACCCAGCACCTGCTGCGCGCGGCCGTGTCCACGGAGCCCACCCGGAGCCTGCTGAGCCGGGCGGGCGCGGACCCGGACTCGCTCGCCCACGAGATCGACGACCGGGCGGGCCCCGTCCAGCACCCGCCGGGCGAGACCCCGCCGCCGACCTCGCTGTCGCTGACCCCGGCGGTCAAGCGCGCCCTGCTGGACGCGCACGACATGGCGCGGGCGAGCGGCGCCGGGTACATCGGCCCGGAGCACGTGCTGAGCGCGCTGGCCGCGAATCCGGACTCGGCGGCCGGGCACATCCTGCACGCGGCCCGGTTCTCGGGGAGCTCCCTGCCTCCGGAGGCCGCGGAGAGCGCGCCGCCCCGCCCGGAGCGGCAGCGGCAGCGGCCCACCGGCACGCCGACCCTGGACAAGTACGGCCGTGACCTGACCGACATGGCCCGGCAGGGCCGGATCGATCCGGTGATCGGCCGGGAGACCGAGATCGAGCAGACCATCGAGGTGCTGTCGCGGCGCGGCAAGAACAACCCGGTGCTGATCGGTGACGCGGGCGTCGGCAAGACGGCCATCGTGGAGGGCCTCGCCCAGCGGATCGCGGACGGTGAGGTCCCGGACGTCCTGGCCGGGCGCCGGGTGGTGGCCCTGGACCTCACCGGCGTGGTGGCCGGCACCCGCTACCGGGGCGACTTCGAGGAGCGCCTCAACACCATCGTGGAGGAGATCCGCGCCCACTCCGACCGGCTGATCGTGTTCATCGACGAGCTGCACACCGTCGTGGGCGCGGGCTCCGGCGGCGAGGGCGGCGCGCTGGACGCCGGGAACATCCTCAAGCCCGCGCTCGCCCGGGGCGAGCTGCACATCGTGGGCGCGACCACGCTGGAGGAGTTCCGCCGGATCGAGAAGGACGCGGCGCTGGCCCGCCGCTTCCAGCCGGTCCTGGTGCCCGAGCCGACGGCCGAGGACACGATCGAGATCCTGCGCGGGCTGCGGGACCGGTACGAGGCCCACCACCAGGTCCGCTACTCCGACGAGGCGCTGATCGCCGCCGTGGAGCTGTCGGACCGGTATCTCACCGACCGGCGGCTGCCGGACAAGGCGATCGACCTGATCGACCAGGCGGGCGCGCGGGTCCGGCTCGGTGCCCGGACGAAGGGCACGGACGTGCGCACGATGGAGCGCGAGATCGAGCAGCTGGTCCGGGACAAGGACCAGGCCGTCGCGGACGAGGACTACGAGCAGGCGAAGCAGCTGCGCGACCGGATCGGTGAGCTGAAGCAGCGGATCGCCCAGGCGACCGGCGGCGACAAGGCCGACGAGGGCCAGGACCTGGAGGTGACGGCGGAGGCCATCGCCGAGGTGGTGTCCCGGCAGACCGGCATCCCGGTCAGCCGGCTGACCCAGGAGGAGAAGGAGCGGCTGCTCGGCCTGGAGCAGCACCTGCACCAGCGGGTGGTGGGCCAGGAGGAGGCCGTCGCCGTGGTGTCCGAGGCGGTGCTGCGCTCCCGCGCCGGGCTGGCGAGTCCGAACCGGCCCATCGGCAGCTTCCTCTTCCTCGGCCCGACCGGTGTCGGCAAGACCGAGCTGGCGCGGGCGCTGGCGGAGGCGCTGTTCGGCAGCGAGGACCGGATGGTCCGGCTGGACATGAGCGAGTACCAGGAGCGGCACACCGTCTCCCGGCTGGTGGGCGCCCCGCCCGGGTACGTCGGCCACGAGGAGGCCGGCCAGCTCACCGAGGTGGTGCGCCGGCACCCGTACTCGCTGCTGCTGCTGGACGAGGTGGAGAAGGCGCACCCGGACGTCTTCAACATCCTGCTCCAGGTGCTCGACGACGGCCGGCTCACCGACGCGCAGGGCCGGACCGTGGACTTCACCAACACGGTCATCGTGATGACCAGCAACCTGGGCTCGGAGGCGATCACCCGGCGGGGTGCCGGGATCGGGTTCGGGCCGGGGGGCGCGGAGGCCGACGAGGAGGCGCGGCGCGAGCAGATCCTGCGGCCGCTGCGCGAGCACTTCCGGCCGGAGTTCCTGAACCGGATCGACGAGATCGTGGTGTTCCGGCAGCTGACGAGCGAGCAGCTGCGGCAGATCACCGATCTGCTGCTGGAGACCACCCGGCGGCTGCTGGACGGGCAGGGCGTCTCGGTCGAGTTCACGAGCGCGGCCGTCGACTGGCTCGCCGAGCGCGGCTACCAGCCGGAGTACGGTGCCCGGCCGCTGCGGCGCACGATCCAGCGGGAGGTGGACAACCAACTGTCCCGGCTGCTGCTGAACGGCACGATCACCGAGGGCAGCCGGGTGACGGTGGACGCGCGGGACGGACGGCTGGACTTCCGCACGGAACCGGCCCAGCCGCCCGCGCCCGAACTCTGACCGCCGGGCACCCCGGGGCGGCCACGCGGCCGGCAGCCCCGCGGCCGGGC